>JAEWMK010000282.1 GCA_023457235.1 Bacillota bacterium | reverse complement strand
TGATAGCAAATATCGAATTTCACTTCATCAAAAAGCTTCTCTAAAAGTGCTTCGTCTTTAATATCTCCGATGATGAAATCAGCTAGTTGATTCCTAAATTCAGCTATATTACGTTCTTGACCATTGGATAGGTCATCTAAAATCCATACTTTATGGGCATCTTCCAATAGTCTTTTGGCTACAGCTCGTCCGATAAAACCGGCTCCACCGGTTAGTAAAATATTCATTATATCCCACCTATAATAACTCCCACGATAGTGGAGTGCCTTTCTTTACGTCTGTTTTTGCTTTTTTACCCAATATATTTTTCAAGTGCTTAGGAGGTAGACCAAACCCAGGCCGGATTGCCCTAATATTTTCTTTTGTTAAAACTTCACCTGCACGAATATCATTGACAACATATAATGAACGGCGATCTTTCAATGATGGCTGCTCCGCCATAGAAGGACCGTAACTAATCGATCCAAGACTTCTCCAAGCTTTCTCTGTCTCAGTAACTAGAGCCTTCATTTCATCAGGTTCCATTGAAAAAGCAGCGTCCGTACCGCCCTCTGCTCTCGAAGTGGTAAAATGTTTCTCAATTACTGTTGCACCTAATACAACACTAGCCACACCAACCCCGATCCCCATTGTATGGTCAGACAAGCCGACTTCACATTGAAACAATTCTCGCATATGCGGGAGTGTTAATAGGTTGGAATTTTCCGGTGATGCTGGGTATGTACTCGTGCATTTGAGGAGAATTATATCTTTGCAGCCTGCTTTTCTTGCTGCCCGCACTGTTTCATCCAATTCTGCAACCGTGGCCATACCGGTTGAAATGATTAATGGTTTTCCAGTTGAAGCAGCTTTTTCAATAAGAGGAATATCTGTATTTTCAAAAGAAGCAATCTTATAGCAAGGTACATTTAGTTCCTCTAAAAAATCAACTGCTGTTTCATCAAATGGTGAACTAAAAGCGATCAATCCTAATTCACGGCAGCGATTAAAAATCGGTTCATGCCACTCCCAAGGCGTGTACGCTTCTTTATATAAATCGTAGTATGATTTTCCCTTCCATAAGCTATCAGGGTTGTTAATAAAAAATTCACCCTCATTGATATCAAGCGTCATTGTATCAGCAGTATATGTTTGCAGTTTAAGTGCATCCACACCTGCTTCGGCAGCTGCCTCAACAATTTTCAACGCCTTCTCCAATGATTGGTTATGGTTACCGGACATTTCAGCGATAATAAAAGGCTTTTGGTTACGGCTTATTAATCGGTCTCCGATATTGATCGTATTTGTCATCTTTTCTAAACCTCCATGCTGGGACTAGGGTCTGGTCCCTTGTCCCAGTTTCAATCAATTTCTAGGGACGGAGAACCCGCCCCGTGTCCTAAAATCTCCATAATTGCTCCAACAACTGGGTGGGTTTTATATTTTATATCCGATTGCATTAACTGCTTTGCTTTTCTAGACATTTCCTTCAATCCATCAGGATCTACTTTGGCTCTATTTATTATATCGACAATGTTCTCTTTTTCTACACACTCATACCAACCCAAATTCCAAACTGCTCCTGCCTCGGCTGCTGCTTCTGTAGATTCCCTCTGGTTATCGGCAACAACGGTTACGATTGACGGTAAACCAAGAAAACAGCGTTCCCACATCGTTACACCGCCAGCACCCAACGCTAAATCAGCTTTTCTCATCAATTCTGCAAGATAATTAATCTGCACATAAAAATGATAGTTTCTATCTCTACACCTTGATTCAATTAGCTCACTATTGGAATTGGACGATCCAACCACAACATGAATTGTGGAGCTATTTACATCAACCAAATCCAAGGCATCTAAAACTTTTAATGTTTCATTAGTTGGGTCTGAGCCGCCATAAAAAACTAAAATATCATTGATAGATTCGTAGTTGTTTTCTTCTATAAGGTTGCCCTCATAGAATTCAGGGCGTAATAAAAGATATTTAAGTCCCAGTAGCTTCCGGCAATTCGCTTGAACCAAACCATCATACCTTGTCTCAAATTTATTAAAATAGTTTTGATCAAGGAGGAGGTCACAGTCGTGCCTTCGGTTAGCTAAATCATCAATGACCATAATCTTTGGTGCAACTTTCCGAAGCACTTGCTCCCATTGCTCATCGATTTGATAATGATCAGCAATGATAAGGTCGACCTTTAATCCATTCAATTCGATTAAATGTATGGTTTCCATTGCATCTTGTTTTTGATCAAACATTTGTTTAACATTTACAAGGCGCCAGCATGGGTACCCTTTTGATTCTATTAGATCACAAAGATGACCTTTCATCTCTCTACAAACAAAGTAAATAGCTGCCCCTTCTTTACGCAACATATCAGCTAACGTTAAACAACGCATGATATGACCTGAACCGATTTCAACAGTAGCATCTGCACGGATGAGGATATTCATAATTAAATCACCGGCTTTTGCTCAATATGAGCATTAAGTTTCGCAATTTCCGGGTGATCTAATAAAAAATTCACAACAGTTTGAGATGAAACAAGCTTGTCTCCACGGAAATGCTCGGCAATAGCTTGGCAAAGTTGATAGTCTGCTTCCGTATCTAATGTAATCCGCAGTTCAGGTTGTTGCTTTACTTCTGGCACTGCTAGAGTAGTTGCTTTAAATTCTTCTGGATACTCATAGGCATAGTATGTAACATGCTCCCGATGACGCGGTTCATGGCCGTTTTTAAAAATATATTCTAAGGCTGAAAAAGAAATCATTTCAATTGCCAGCCCACGTGGTAGACTTCCGTTAAGAAGCACTATATCAGCAGGATTCTTTTCCATTACGGCAATGACTTCATTCGCTAGTTCATAATCAACAAACGGGCAATCGGCTGTAATGCGAATCACATAGTCCGTCTTATATACTTTTGCACACTCATAATAGCGTGCTAGGACATCATCTTCTGGTCCACGGAAACACGGAACATTGTTTTGTAAGCACCATTGTTCAACTGCATCATCCTGCGATAGAATTGATGTAGCTACAATCACTTCATCCACATTTTTAACCTGCTTACATCTTGACACTACAAAATCAAGCACAACGCTGTCACCAAGAAGTTTTAATATTTTTCCCGCTAGACGTGATGATCCCATTCGGGCTTGGATTATAATAATTGTTTTCATGTTTTTGCTCCTCGATCTACTTGCTTTATTACTCTTCAAAAACTCCTACATACTTTCTGAATTTCACTTTCTTCTTTTCCCACTCTTCAGCAAGCATTTCATATATGTAAATATCATGATACTGTCCATTTTTAAATACATGGTCTCTATAGAAACCGACTTCCCGGCTCCCATGCATTTGATGTATTTTTCGAACATTAATGTTCTCTGCCATTACTTCTCCACTTAACTTGTGAAGCTTATATGTTTCAAACGCATAATTGTATAAATATGGACCAATCATCGCACCAACCATCGAAAAATTCATGTCACCTATATAATAAGCCCAAGTTGCTCGGCAGTTAACGTCATCAATATCATTTATAGAGACAAGCCCAATAGGCTGTTCCTTTATATAAATGACCCAATAACGGCAAGTTGAGTCATTAGAGATTCGTTGATACCATCGAAATTGTTTTTCTATATTATCCTCAACATCTGTATACATAAAGCGTGTCACATGTTCACTTTTGCGCCACTTTAAAACTTGCTCAAGATGTTCTTCTCTTAACTTTACAAAACGCATAAAAGCCCTCTTTCCTAGCGCAAATCAATTTCCCTCGTAAAATACGTTAATAAATGATAACCATCCCAGATTTCATGAAAATCAAGCGCCTGTCCAACAGGAACAATACGGTCAATTCCCCGTCCTTGCAGTTTCATGACCAACTCTGCCAACTCATCCTTGTTAAAACCATAATAGGTTAGTGTTTGATCTTTTTCATTAAAAACTGAGGCTAACTCTGACAAGCTTGCAAAGGCCATTTCAAGAAATACCCCACCGCCGCAATGGACTTCACGGATGTTCTTATTCAAATCCTTCATCTCAATTCTTAGCGGTGATCCGCTATCTGTAACCGTCACAGCAGCAGTTTCCGCTTGGGCTCCGTAGTAATATGCCGTTGATAACCTTGTCATATGCAAGGCAGCAGATATGGAGTGCTCCCGTTGTTCAAGCTTCTCTTGAACAGCTAGCCAAAAGCGCGTCTGAGCTTGATCAACCTCATCCTTCTCGCCAATCCAAGCCACCATTCGCGGCGATGAACAGGCCATTTGCTGAAACCAAAAGGCGTCATTATAAAAATGATGGATGAACTGCTTAAAATCCGGATTACTTGCACGCAATACCTGTTCCGCCGATAATACAACAGAAGAAAAACGATCTGCAAAAACAATCTCTGTAGCAATTGGTTTTAAGGGTATCGCCCGAACAGCCTGAATGGTAGCATCACCGCCCCAAATAACACGGACATGACATTTACTCGAAAGCAATTTTGTTATATGATCATCATGTGGATAGGATACAACCATATTGCGCAGTCTTAGCTCGCTATACTCTTCCTTGGCTAGCGTCCTTTCGATAAGAGCAAGCAATACTAATAACTGCTCATCCTGTCTAGTTGACAAGCGAATAATATTAGAATTACCAGCAAGTAACGAAAGCACCCAAGAATAAAGAAAAATTGAATCAACATTGGATGGCGCAATATGAAAGACCACACCGCGTGGAAGAATTAAACCGCCTTCAAGGCGTTTGCTGAAATCCTCCTGCAGCTTATGGATATGCCCTTTTCTGAGCCAAAAACCAGTTGCCATTAACTCCGGATATTGTCTCATTTGTTTATTCGTTAGTATTTGCTTCGAAAGGGCATTTAAAAAATGAATCGCTCTTTCATCAAACATTCCTAAAAAGGGCAACTTTACTAACTCTTCAAAATGATTTTGCCAATCTTCAACATTCGGTATCATGCACTTCATCTACTCACCGCCTCAAAAGCATGTGTATCACTGCAACCCCTTAACTCAGCCTTTGGCAGCCTACCTTCGATTGTGAAATATTTTCCCATACGGCCGCATGGGCAATCATCCTCGCCTAAAATCGTTCCGAGATCTTCCGTTAACAAACTATGCCCGGGATAGCTTTTTGGGAGAATACTTAACACTTGGACAAGCCCCTTTTCTAGAAAGGGCAGCAACTTAAGGGAATGAGAATCGCGAATTATTACATCTGCATAATCAGGAGCATGAAGATGCCCATAATCACATTCCATAAAAATAGACCCTACTTGCTCCACCATGCCATAATAATTATGCACATGCTGAATTTGAAATTGTTCCAACATCGCTGCATTAAAATCACTTGTACTAACAGCCTCTTCCTGAAGCTTCTTCCAACCGCCCCCATGAATTAATATGCCATCATTGAAGTTAATCTTTATCCCTTTTGCTTTACACGCTTGATAAAAATAACGCCAAACCATGAAGGTAAATCCAAACGCCAATATTTTTTCACCTTGATGCCTTTCAAGAAAGCTTTGCAATCCTTCAAAGTCAATTTCCATATGATCATCAAGCAAATAAAAATGATCCCTGCCAAAATTTGAAAAACCGATGATTCCTGCTCCTCGTGCACTAAATGCTTTACGGTCTTTTAAAATGTTTTTTGAATCAATAATCAACATTGGCAATCTTTTTTTACCAATAAACGAGGTAACAATTGCCGCCAATGCCCTTGATTGCAGCATTGCCGTTTCCTTATTAACAAATATTTTCGAAACCTGCTGTGATGTCGTCCCGCTGGAAGTGAGTGTTTTAAAAATTTCTTCCCTTGGAACAGAATACAACTCAAGCATTTTAAATAATTGGACAGGTAAATACGGGATTTCATCCAAGGTAGAAGGTGCTTGTACAAAAGACAATGTCCTTAAAATATTTTGATAGGGTTCACAATGCTGTTGATGAAAATCAGTCAATTCATTTAACTCCTCCAATAAAAAGGCACGTTTTTCATCCTTATTTAGTTGAAAAGGTTGTTGAAACGTAAGCTCGCTCATAGTTCACAAATCCTTTAACTCATTATAGTTTATTTTTCCATTATTGAATCGTGGCAACTGTAATACTACGTTTACCTTAATAGAACTTGGATGGAGTTTATAAACTTTTAATAGATCCTGTTTCACTTTCTCCACCAAATCTTCTTTTTCAATAAAAACTTGCATTCGCTCATCATTTCCAATACATGCCGAAACAATGCCTTGCTGTTGCTCAATTCTCTTTTCAACGTCATCAAGGTTAAGACGTAAGCCGAACAGTTTAATAAATCGCTTCATTCTACCAGTGATATAAAAGTAACCATCTTCATCAACTCTTCCCAAATCTCCTGTGTGGAGCAAACTATTTAGCAAGTCTCCTTTGGAAAGATCCTGGCGAATTTCTGCATAACCCATCATAACATTTGGGCCTTCATAAAGTATTTCAGACGTACTATCATCAACCCACATTTTTCCACCCGGAATTGGCACACCAATCGATTCATCCTTCTCATGAATTCGTTGTGGGGGAACATAACTAATCCGTGCCGTCGCCTCAGTTTGGCCGTACATAACAAAAAATTGTACATCTTTTTCTTGAGCACATTTTGTAAAATAGTTAACGTGGCTTGGAGCAAGCCGTCCTCCAGCTTGTGTAAAACATCGTAAAGAGGGTAAGTCCATTTTTTCAAAACGCAACCGTTGTAGCATCTGATATGTATAAGGGACACCAGAAAATGAGGTAACTCTGTGCTTGTGAAACAACGACCAAAATTCCTTTGACAGCATACTTTCATTCGTTAAGATCAGCGTACCTCCAGCTAATAGATGGCTGTTTATAACTGATAATCCATATGAATAGTGCATTGGCAGTGTTGTAATGGCTCGTTCATCACCATCAATCGGCAAATAGTCTACAATCGATTGGGCATTAGCTTGCAAATTTTTGTAAGATAACCGTACAAATTTTGCACTACCAGTTGTTCCTGATGTACTTAGCAGCATGGCTAAATCAGCGTGGATAGACTCCGTTCCTTCATTATTAAGCCTACTCCATATTTGAAAAAAAGTATGATCCGAAAACCTATAGTTACTAGTCAGTTCAAGCTTCCGATCCACAGAAAAAATCCAGTCAGGTTCATATGTATCAATAATACCTTTAAGAAGAATATCGTCTAATTTTTCATCAAGTAACATAACTGCATCCTGTTTTTGTAGAGCAGCCAAATACGCTGTTATGGGATAGGCTTGGTTTTGGCATAAAATTAGGCCAAGCTGTTTCCGATCACTTATAGGAAGTTGTTTTTTTATAGTTTGAACCATTTCAAAAAGTTTGTTATAAGTAATAATACCTAGTATTTTATCAATTACTGCAATTTGATTTGTATATTCATCCATTTTCCAAAAATACATTATCCTCACACACCCTATAACGCTCTATCATTTTTATCGGCTTAAATCTATCTTTTTGCACAAAAAAACAGTACCTACAAAATAGATTCAGTACTGTTATCATCCCAGATTATTACTTTTTATACAACCATCCCACCATCAACACCGATCACTTGTCCAGTTACATAAGATGACAAATCAGATGCTAAATATAATATCGTATTAGCAACTTCTTCTGGCTTACCAACTCGCTTCATTTTGATTTGAGAAAGGCGCTCTTCATATTTTTCCGCTGATATACTGGCTGTCATATCAGTTTCAATAAAGCCTGGTGCAACAGCATTTACACGAATATTCCTGGGTGCAAGTTCTTTTGCTGCCGACATCGTTGCCCCAAGCAATGCGGCCTTCGATGCAGCATAAGGAACCTGACCTGCTTCTCCGTATCTTCCAAAAATCGAGCTAACATTGACAATTGAACCTTGTTGTTTTCTCGCCATTAATCTTGAGGCATATTGCATATGATAGATAGCTGCATTCAAGTTTACATTCATCAACTCATCAAGATTATTCTGTTGAATCATCCCGAGTAAACTGTCATAAAGCATCCCGGCATTATTCACAAGCACATCGAGCCGACCGAACTTTTTCTGAATGGTTTGAAAGGCTGCTTTCATCATTTCTTGGCTAGCAACATCATAAGGGAGAATAAGCGCTTCTGTACCGAATTCTTTTTTTATGCTGTTAGCAAGTTCCACTAAACTTTGTTCGTCACGCCCATTAATTACTAGTTGAGCTCCTTCACTTGCAAAAACAAAAGAAGTTGCTCTTCCGATTCCTTTTGATGCACCAGTAATGAATGCAACCTTTCCATTAAGAAGCCCCATTCTTAAAACTCCACTCCATACTTCGTTAGAATCTCCTTTGCTTTCTCAAATGAGCTCAAATCAATAACATCTTCCGTATCCATCATAATATCAAAACCGTCATCAATTGCGGCTACCAAAGCCATATGAGCAATTGAATCCCATTCTTCAATACTATTATATTGAAGATCGTCAGTGACTTTCTCCTCTTCAATTCCTAATGATTCAGAGAAAATTTGTCGTAATTTTTGTTCGTTCATTGTTTTTGACTCCTTAAAAATACTTCCTGTAAATTTAATAAACCAAATGTACTTATCGGTTGTAACTAAATATTATATTCCACTTAAATAAGTTCTTAATTATATTTTATAATCGTTCCTCTTTCCAGGCAAACGGATAGAAGGTTTAATTTAATTATTGTACTTACTCTATAAAATATCCATTATCTCTTCCCATCTCATCGCAATCCGAATAATATCTTCCTCAACAAGCTCACTACCCATTTGTACCTCGATAAATTCAAGATCTTCAATAGCCCGTATTGCATGTTTAGCACCTATTGGAATTTCGAGCACATCTCCAGGTTTTACTACTTTTAGAACTCCGTCTAAAATAAATTCACCATGACCTGAAATAACCGTCCATATTTCTCTTCGTTTTTCATGTATTTGATAGCTCAAATTTTTTCCAGCTAAAATGCCTATCCGTTTCGTTAAAACTTCCTGCCCATTTTCTAATTTCGTAAAATCAAGGACACGATACCATCCCCATCGTCTTTCCTCATACATTGGTCTTTGCCTATGACCTTCTATCATTTCTTTTAATCTTGCACTTGCTGATTTGTCTGTAACAAGGATTCCATCCGGACTTACAGCAACAACAGTATTTGAAAGTCCCAATACCTTCACGCTTAAATCTAATTCATTAATAACATGTGTGTTTACACTATCTTCACTTATTTGTCCATTACCTATAACTGAATCAGCCATTTCTTCCGTCAAGGTGTTCCATGTTCCTAGATCTTTCCAATCCCCATTATATGTTATTGCAACGATATTAGATGCTTTTTCAACAACTTGATAATCAAAACTTATTTTGGGTAACTCATTGTAACGAAGATACAATTGTTCATAATCAATAGGTAAATTCAATCTTTTTAAAATATCTAGTATATATTTCAGACGAAATGAAAAAACCCCACAATTCCATAGTGCACCATTATTGATTAAACCTATAGCTTTTTCCTCAGAAGGCTTTTCAATAAAGTGACTCACATCTATATAATCCGTAGATTCTTGTTTGGGCACTATATACCCATATTTAGTAGAAGGGTAAGTAGGCTTAACAC
>JAEWMK010000281.1 GCA_023457235.1 Bacillota bacterium | reverse complement strand
AGATGTCCCTCACTCCTTAAAATCTGCGATCAAGAACGAAGCGATTCGTCGGGCCAAAAAAGCCCTCACTGACAAGCGGGAAGGTCGTGCCAAAACGATTCCAACCTTTAAGTCCCATCTTCCCGTTAGCATAAATAATCAAAATTGGGATACCCGACAAAAGAATGGACGCTGGTACATCGGATTCACGTCGAGTTTAGGAAAATTGTATCTACCTGTCTATGAAAATGAATTTGTACACACGTTTTTCCCTTATTTCACTAAAGAACAAGACCGTACTTTCCGTAGCACGATTCAACTTCTTCGAAAAGGAAAGTCGTGGTACCTAGCGATACCGGTTGAAATGGCCTGCCCAATCGATGTTCAACCCACTCAAAAACAAACAGCTATTGGTATTGATTTAGGTCTTCGTCATGTAGCTGTCGTGTGCGAGCCAAAATCGGGAAAACGACAATTCTTCTCAGGAAAAGAGGTTGGGTATAAACGACGACATTTCCGTTCCTTACGTAAACACTTAGGACAAAAGAAGGCTCTGCGAGCCATTAAGCGTATCGGTCAAAAGGAAATGCGTTGGATGACAGATACCAACCGCAAATTAGCGAAAGATATCGTTCATTTTGCTTTGCAATTTGAAAACCCCATCTTGAAATTAGAGCAGTTAGAAGACATACGCTCTACATGTAAGTCGGTGAAACAGGCAGACCGCACTATTCATTCGTGGGCGTTTTATCAATTGAAGCAATTCATCGAAGAAAGAGCGTCTACGTTTAATATTCCGGTAAGGGAGATTGATCCTGCGTATACCAGTCAAACTTGTTATAAGTGTGGTCATGTTGAAAAAGCAAACCGTTACCAAGATAAATTCAAATGCAAAAAATGTGGACATAAGGATCATGCAGATTTGAAAGCGGCGAAAAACATTGCCCAATGCACAATCCTGACGGCCAAACCAAAAGCGTCGTGAGATGCATTTGGTCTGAGTTCAGGTACCCTTAGAGTAGAATCTTTAAGGTCATGAGGAGTTGTTTTCTCCTGCATGAGTGAGCCTTGGTGTGGCACAAGGTAGGGTGTCTATGATGAGTGCAGGTCAGAAATGGAACAACAGGTCTGTCGGGAGACACACCTCTGCATGAGTAAGTCACCATCTGCTACTTTTGAGTAGTCTTTCACAAGGAAGCTCGGTATTTCAATGCCGAGAGGATGTCACGTCAGATTTGTAAGAAAAAAGAAAAGGGTGCTGTTCATGAAAAATAAGTGGAAAAGTATAGGATTATTGGTGAGTATGCTTTTTGTAGCAAGCAGTTCTGCTGTTTTTGCCAGTGAAGAACCAACAATTGATAATAAAAAAATGGAGGAAAAGGCTAACGAATTCCTGCATTTTACACCAGTTACTTTTGAGGCGCTGTCAGAAAGTGAAAAGGAGTTTGTTAACCAAAATAAATTCGAACCAGGTGTTTACCAGCAAGGAACATTATATTTGATTGCCCTTGGTCAAAGGCCCCATCCAGGATACGGACTGGATTTTGTAAAGAGCGAAACAACGTGGGAGCAGGAAAGAATTTTTGTAAGGCAAACATTACCGAAGGAAGGGATGATGTATCCACAGGTGATTCATTATCCGTATATTATTGGCCGACTGCAGCTTCCTACCAAATACATGACAGTAAGTGTTATCGACATGGATACAGGTAAGGACCTTTTTGAAAAAATACAAACAAATCCACCAATTGAAAAAAAGTAATTAAAGTCATGATCAATGGTAAACTGCAATCATTGGATCAATCGCCAATCCTTAAAGGAAATCGAACGATGGTGCCGTTAAGAGGCATCTTTGAATCGCTTGGAGCCCAAGTTCATTTTGACCAGAAAACAGGACGCATTACGGTTACTAAAGAGAAGCTTAATATCATATTGAAAATTAATTCAAAATCCGTAGATTTCAATGGAAAAATAAAAACAATTGATGTTCCGGCGTTTACAGAAAATGATCGTACCATGGTACCATTGCGATTCATAAGTGAAGCAATCGGAGCCGATGTAAAGTGGGATGGGAAGCAAAATACAGTTTTTATTAAAACGGAGAAATAAAATAAGGGAGACTGACTCTAAGTAAATGAGCCAGTCTCTTTTTTTAAAAAAATCTAGTTGACAACTTTATTAACGGCCTCAACATATTTCTCGTACCATTTATTCCATTCTTCACGTCTAGATTCGACGGTCCTTCCATTAAGGAGAGCTTCAATAACATCAAGGCATACATGCCAGCCTGCTAGATCTCTTGGAGTGTGGTCAGTAATTTTTGAAATTTTTTCCACTAACACTAATTGACAGCCTTCCGATTCATCGCTCAATTCAAAACGAACGATATCCTCACCCCATGTGTATTCTAAGACAGAATTCATTTTTAACTCAGTAATGGACATCTCTTCAAACGTACCATCTTGCATATCAAATTTAATGATTCCGCCTTCTCGAAGTTCGTCCACGATTAACTCAGAGAACCACTTTGCCAGCTTCTCATTTTCGGTTAAATATGACCAAACATCATTAACAGAGTACTTAAAATGACGTTCAAAGCGGGCTATATATCGATTCTCGACTTTTTCAATTTTAGCAAGCAACATTGATTCCTCCATTATTTTAGTGACTATATAAAAAAACAACATAATGGTATTATACTATAGAAATCGATAGGGGGGCTTTCAGTGGGATTTTTTCAATTTGTAATCATTTTCATTCTTCTTTCTGTTTTAATAGAGCGGGTAATTAGGAAACAGCTTGGTGTAGAAAAGAAAAAGATTTCAGAGACAGCTGGGAAAAATGTAGATCGTTGGGGTCGTGGAATAATTCTTGTTACTTTTTTAGCTACTTTTCCTTATTTTATTGAAAAAGAAGATGAAATCGTGAAATGGTATTGGATGTCCTATTATGTCATATTAATGGGGTTTCAGGCATTCATCCAATGGAAGTATCTAAAAGACTCTAAAGAATATATCATTTCACTTATATTTTTAGTACTGGGCATAGTCTTTTTATTAAGTGTGGATAGTGTACTTTGATGAGTTCTAGTTGGACAAGGAACCGAAGAGATGGTCCCTTGTCCAATTTTTTAGTAACCTGATTTTTCAGAAGTAAAGTTTTCGAGCATCGTATGATTATCGCGTTGCAACGGCTTTTCAGCAGGTCCTTCAATGACATCTCCGGTGTAGGAAAATCTGGATCCATGGCATGGGCAATCCCAAGTACGTTCTCCATCATTCCAATTCACTTCACAGCCAACATGTGTACAGGTGGTATCAACAATATGTAGTTTACCTTCGGGATCCCGATAGGCACCTTTTCGGGCCCCATTAATCATCACAATGCCGCCTTCGTCAATTGCCAAGTCTTCTGCATGCTTGTTGCTAACCTCTAGTTTTCCTTTAATTAGGTGTTTTGCAACATCAATATTTTCTTTAAAGAATTTTTGCAAACTAGGATCGGCATAAAAACGGGATGGAGTGTAGACGGTTTGATATGGATTGTCTTTATTCAGTGCCATATCCGCTAATAACAAGGCGGCCGCGGTTCCATTTGTCATGCCCCATTTTCGATAACCCGTTGCAATGAGGATATTATGAACACCGGAAGTGATTTCTCCAACATATGGAAGCTTATCCAATGTTGCTAAATCCTGAGTAGACCAACGGTAATCAAAGTGATCGAGCTTGAAAACATCTTTTGCGAACTTTTCCAATGCTTTGTAATGCTCCATTGTATCTACGCCTTGACCGGATTTATGGCTCTCGCCGCCGATGATGAGCAAATTCTCACCATCAACCGGCGTAAAACGGATCGACCGGTTTGGCTTATCAACACTTAGATACGTTCCACCTGGATAATCCATGTTTGTTTTCGTAGCGAGTACATAAGAACGATCCGCATGTAATCTTCCAGAATAAAACCCAGTCCCTTCATAGAAAGGAAAATGAGAGCAAGAGAGGACCCCATTTCCTGTAACACGGTAACCGTCGCGGGTAAGGACTGTCGCTTTATTTTCATCTTGTTCAATATTTACCGCTACCGTATTTTCAAAAATTATTCCACCTTTGTCGGCTATAACTTTTACAAGGTGAGTCAAATATTTGAGGGGATGAAATTGGGCTTGATTTTTCATAACTAGCCCTTTGTAGATTTTAATATCAAAAGGAATTTCATTTATTATATTTCCGTCAATATTTAATTTTTGATAAGCCTGAAATTCCTTTTCGATTTTTTGGATACTTTGCTCTTCAGTTGTATAAAGATGTGCATCCTGTTCGCTAAAATCGCACTCGATTTTCAACTCATTTATCGTATTTTTAATAAAATTCAAGGCATTTGTGTTAGCTTCATAATATAATCTTGCTTTATTAATCCCAAAATGGCTGATAAATTCATCATAAATTAAATCGTGCTGTGCTGTAATTTTTGCAGTTGTATGGCCGGTTGTCCCGTTTAGCAGTTTTCCTGCATCAATGAGTGCAACTTTAACACCTTCTTTGACCAAGAGATAAGCAGCCGTAATACCGGTAATACCACCGCCAACAATGACAACATCTGTCTCCAAATCTCCATCTAGTTGTTTAAATTCAGGAAAATCAATGCCATCCCGCCAATAAGGATCCGGGAATTGTGGAATCTTATCATCTGTCAAAAATAAAACCTCCGTTTCGTTAACAAAAAGATAATTTTAGTGTTTGAAACAATTTGGGAAATTATACTTGTAGACCAAAGTTCCTGACCCTGCGGCTCTTTTGATTCTTTGGGCCAGAGTTCCCGACCCTATGGCTCTTTCAATTCACGTTCCAGTTCTTCTGAAATTTCTTCACCCCATATTTGATAAGCGTTTCCCATAAGATGAACGCCATCGATCGTGTATTTTTGATCTAATGATTTTCCATTTGCTAATTTCTTATTTAGGTCAATGAATGCGATATTTTTTTCTCTAGCTAATTTTTTTAACAAGGAATTTAATTGATCAACTTTCTCATTAATCCTTTTCTGTTTTCTTTCAGACGAAGAAACGTAGAGGGTGGAGGTAATAATAGGTTTTATTTGCCGATCGATTAATTCAGTCACAATTTTTCGGTGGTTATGGGCAATTTCCTCGGGTGTCGCCTCATTTGCTTTTATATCATTAATCCCACCCATTAAAAAGACCATCTTAGGTTTCAATTTAAAAATATAATGAAGTCGATTTAACATTCCTTCCGTACTATCACCACGAATCCCACGATTTACAACATCATTTCTTTCTAATAATTCGCGCCAATCAACCGCTTGGGTTATCGAATCGCCAAGCATAACGACATTAGCTTGTTTCGTTGGATAAACATCAAAAAGGCTTGTTCTCATCATATATATTTTGTTTTGGAGGTAACTAGGGCTTTTAGCATCAACTTCCTCCTCATTCCCAGAAAATTTTACAAGAATAAAAATGAGCAAAAGATTCACTGCTAAGGATAAATAAAATAGCTTTTTAAATGTACCCTGCATGTGCATTTATGTATCCTTTCTTTTTCAATTAGTTTTACCAGGCAAATAGCATTAATGTAATTAGCAACCTTTGAATAAATAGGTTTATATGTAATTATATGGTAAAATAATAATAGGAAAGAGAGTAACATAGATTAGAGTTATAGGTGAAGGGGGAAAAGGACATGTTGAATAAAGAAAATACCGTTTTTGTACTTGTAGATGTACAAGGCAAACTAGCAAAAATTGTGCAAGACAGCGAAAAGATGATCACCAATCTAAAGAACTTAATTCAAGGGCTGCAGATTCTTGGGATTCCAATTGTATGGCTTGAGCAGTATCCTGAAGGATTGGGCACAACGAATGAGGAATTGACGGCCCTTTTGAAGGAAATGGATCCAATAAGAAAAATCACATTTAGTGCTTGTAAAAATCCAGGCTTTATTGAGGCTGTCGAAAAGACAGGACGTAAACAAGTACTGATAGCCGGAATTGAAACACATATTTGTGTCTATCAAACAGCTACCGGTTTGAAGGAATTGGGTTATGAGGTGGAGGTTGTTGCTGACGCTGTTTCTTCGCGAACTACTCTAAATAAAGAGATCGGTCTTGAAAAAATGAAGGCAGTTGGAATCCAGTGGACTAGTGTGGAAATGGCATTGTATGAGCTAATGGAAACAGCAGAAGGGGAGCAGTTTAAGCAGGTTTTGAAGTTGCTGAAATAATTAAGAAAATACCATCAAAAAATACCAAACGCTTGGATTATGTTTCAAAATTCAAGCGTTTTTTTATTTTATAAGAAACCCTATTAAACATACATTCATAACTAAATAATTATAAATTTATTATAAAATTAGTATTGGAATTAATTAGTTTATATTTCTATAATTCGAAATATAAAGAAAACTCAATGATCTTAAGGGGTGGTACAAGTGAGAAACCATTACAAGCTAATAACAGTTGAAAAGAAAGAACTAGAGGGAATTCTGAAAGCGATTCCATAGAAAACTTAAACAGAAAGAATTAATGTAGGTTAATTATTGTAAAAATTCGTAGTAGGTTTTGAAATATTTAGCTATATTAGGAGGGAATTGCGTGAAAAAGTATTCTTTATTTATCATCTTTACTATTTTAGCTCTATTATTTGCCGGTTGTGGTAATAGTGCAAACACTAATTCAGCCGCTAATGAACCCGGTTCAGGTAAGGAGAAAGAAAAGTATGTTTTAAAATTAGCTCACTCACAGCCAACAGCGGCCGTTCTTCATCAAAACACAGAGTGGTTAAAAGAAGAGCTTGAGAAACGTAGTAATGGCAGATTATCGTTAGAAATTTATCCTGCTTCACAATTAATGCCAGGTGATCAAGAGATGCCTGCCTTAGTTCAGGGACAAGTTGATATGGTGCATTCCTATTCTTCTATCACAGGTGGATTTGATCCCATTTGGTATTTCTTTGATTTACCATTCCTGTTTGATTACGATCCAAAAGACCCTTCTTCCTATATAGAAAATCGAAGAAAATTTCTTAATAGTGAAGAGGGTGGTTTAAAAATAGCTAAGATGATGGAAGAAAAAGGAGTAAAACTATTAGCAGTTGATTCAGTTGACACGTACGCATCGTATTGGACAAGAGACAAAAATAAAGTGATTACTGATATTGCTAGTGCAGAGGGTTTAAAAACTAGAACAGCTGGTGGTCCGATTTCTAATGAAATACTTAAATCTATTAAAGGAAGTGGAATTTCAATTCCAGGTGTAGAATTGCCTACAGCGTTGCAGCAAGGTGTTGTTGATGGAATGATTACTGTACCGTTATATGTATACGAAAATAAACTACCTGTAAAAAATCTAACACTTTATCCGTTAGTTAACTATGTTATGCCTTTGTTTATTTCGCAAAAAGCCTATGATTCACTTCCAGCGGATCTTCAACAAATATTAGTAGAGACAGCTAAGGATCTTGATACTTACTCCGATCAAATGGTTACTGAAGAAATGGGAGATTTAATTGAAAGATTAGACAGTGAATTGGGAATTAAAACATATTTCCCTACTGAGCAAGAAATTACCGAATGGCAAGAAGCAACAAAGCCAGTATGGGATTTTTATTTGAAAATGGAACCAAGAGCTGCGGACTTAATTGAAGAAGTGAACCGTCTACGAGAAGAAAATAAATAATCAAAACACTCTTATAAAAGAAAAAATCCCAAATTCAATAGTGATTAATTTATTGAATTTGGGATTTGAGAATAATAGTGGATTTAACTTCATTCAGCAGAAGTCTCCCACTTCCATAAGTGGCGAGATGAATGCGAATTAATATTTTAATTCAGTGGGGGTACAAATCCCTGCTGAATAAAGTTAAAGCCTCCGGCGGATGCCTCAGATTTTAAAAGGTAATTTTTCGAGCGAGCTCGAAAAAATCTGGGCGCAAATACGCCAAGGCGCATTTGATTAGCAAAAGTACGTATTTTAGAATTTTTTTAAAAGAGGTGTAGTTGGTGAATACGATAAAAAAATTAGATAGAACCCGTTTCCTTGATAAAACTCTCGAATATATCGCAGTAGCTTGTTTAATCATTAGTGTGATAGGGGCTTTTGTTGGTGTTATATTAAGGTATCAGTTCGGGGTCTCGTATCAAGTGCTAGAGGAAATTTGTCGATATGCTATTGTTTACGGCGTATTTGCATTCATTGGCCCGTTAATTAAAAAAGATGAGCATTTAAAAATGAGTTTATTACAAGATAGCTTAAAAGGAAAAGCAAAAAATATAATTGATTTATTCATTAGCATTTTATTGTTTGCATCCTTTCTTTTCCTATTCTGGGCAGGAATTAAATGGAGTATGTCTTTATTAGAAATGAAAATCATGACTCTTTCTGGTGCTATGTTGATGTTTATCCCGGCAATGGCAATTGTAGTGGGAATGCTGTTTGGTTGTATATATTCTATTTTTCAGATTTTCAAGGATATATATTTGATTCGGCATAAAGAACAAAAGTATACGGAGGAGGGTTATCAAAATCGAGGTGAAAATGTATGTTAGTGATCGGCCTGCTTATATTTGTTGTTTTACTAATAATCGGAGCACCTATATGGCTATCGTTAGGGTTAAGTGGTGGAGTTTTAGTGTTTGTTATTATGGGCTTACCATTAGAGACAATTGTATCCCAGTTTTTAAAGGCTACTGATAATTGGATATTATTAGCGATACCTTACTTCCTATTAGCAGGTAATTTAATGACGTATTTAGGTACAGCTAAAAAAATGTTGGGCTTTATCAATAACTTAATAGGTCATTTACCGGGCGGAATGCCTTCTGCAGCTGTTATCGCTGCTGCTATATTTGGTGCACTTTCGGGTTCATCAACTGCTACAGTAATTGCAGTCGGGTCGATGGTCATTCCGCAAATGGTCGCTTTAGGCTATTCCAAAGAGAATAGTATGGGAATCGTTGCCACAGCAGGAACGCTTGGACAAATGATACCTCCAAGTATTTTTATGATTATTTATGCTTCTATGACCCAGTTAGATGTTGGGCAGTTATTCATAGCTGGATTTATTCCAGGAATTTTAATTTCAATTATTCTTATTATTACATCCGTCATTGTTAGCCTTAGGGAAAAGACAGAAATGAAGCCAAGAAGCAGTCTCAAAGAAATAATTCGGTCTTTTTTCGAAGCATTACCAGCACTTATTATGCCCATTATTGTCCTTGGAGGTATTTATAAAGGATTGTTTACACCAACAGAAGCGGCAGCGATATCCGTTGTTTATGTATTGATAGTTAGTTTTATTTTTAATAGAAGTGAGTTTTCGATGGATGGCATTAAAAAGAGTTTAGTAAATTCAATGGTTACGACAGCGGTTATCTATCTATTACTATGCGGTGCCACATTATTTTCAACAGCATTGACCTTTGCCCAAATTCCCCAGCAGATTACAGAGTTTGTGGCAAATCTAGCGTTGCCAGGCTGGTTAATTATGATTGCGATTTTAATTTTATTCTTAATATTTGGTTGTTTTTTAGATGCTGTTCCAATCTTATATATTACGATTCCTATTTTATTCCCGACCGTAATAGCACTTGGCTATGATCCTATTCATTTTGGTATTATCACGATTGCCTGTATGATGGTTGGACAAATAACGCCGCCAGTTGGTGTAAGTTTATTCGTTATTAGCGGCCATTTTAAGGAAAAATTAAGCGTTGTTATAAAGGGGACGGCTCCCTACTTACTTGCTCTAGTTGTTGCAACCCTTGTGTTGTTATATGTACCATGGTTTAGCACGGCGTTAACGAGTTAATTTTGTTTCTGTTAGAACAGACCAATAGATGTTTTTATGTGGGGGGATTTAAGATGAGATTACAAAATAAAGTTGCGATTATTACTGGTGCTGCCTCAGGGATGGGAAAAGCAGAGGCACTTCATTTTGCAAAAGAAGGCGCAAAGGTTGTTGTTGCGGATTTAAATATTGAAAGTGCAGAAGCAGTAGTTAAGGAGATTAATAAATTCGGTGGAGAGGGACTGGCGATCAAAGTTGACGTAACCAATCAAAATGATATTAATAACATGGTAGCGTTAACGTTGCAAACATTCGACAAAATTGACATTCTAGTTAACAATGCGGGCATTTTTGATAAATACACTAACAGTTTAGATACAAATGAAGGGCTATGGGATCTTATTTTAAATGTGAATCTGAAAGCTGTATTTAATATAACAAATGCTGTTCTACCAGGTATGCTTCAACGCGAAAATGGTACGATCGTCAACATCGCTTCAATTGCTGGCTTGGTAGCACAAATGGGTGGCGCTGCTTATACGGCTTCTAAGCATGGTGTTGTCGGCTATACTAAACACCTAGCTGCAGTATATGGTTCTAAAGGGATTAAAATCAACGCAATTGCCCCTGGAACCATTCAAACACCGTTAACCGAAGAGATGTTAAAGACTCGTTCAACAGATAAAATTCCATTGGACCGTTTTGGCCATGATTACGAAGTTGCTGAATTAGCTGTATTTTTGGCATCTGATGAAGCAAAGTTTATGAACGGTTCAATTGTTACAATAGATGGCGGCTATACGGCCGTTTAAATCTTATTCAGTAGCCATTAAGGAATTCCTCTTAATGGCTTTTTGTACTAAAAGGGAACAATGAAAAGGAGTTGTAATTATGTTAAATGGTAAAGTGGCTGTTATAACTGGTGCTGGCTCTGGAATTGGGGAGGCGACTGCTCGGTTATTGGCCAAAGAGGGTGCAAAGGTTGTTATTGGCGATGTAGCGTTTTCTGCTAGGGAGGTAGTAGAAGGAATAAAAAAGGCTGGTGGGGAGGCGCTATTTGTAGATTGTGATGTCACCAAGGAGGATGAGATGCAAAATTTAATGGAGACGACCTCTAATACATTCGGTAGTCTAGATATTTTAGTAGCCAATGCGGGTATTCCGGAGAAAAAAGGGCCTGTACATGAAATGGAGTTATCTGAATGGCAAAGAGTGATTGATATTGATCTAACAGGAGTAGTCATTTCGAATAAGTATGCAATTCAACAAATGTTGAAAAGGAATTACGGATCAATTGTTAATATGGGATCGATTTTAGCACTTGTTGGGCAAGCAGGCAGTACAGCTTATTCCGCTGCGAAAGCGGCTGTTGTTAATTTCACAAGATCTCAGGCACTAACGTATGCAAAGCAAGGAATTCGTATAAATAGCGTTTGTCCAGGTTATATTGAAACACGGTTGCTAGTAAATTTACCAAAAGAAATAACAACTGCAATGCTGGACAAACAACCGATTGGCCGTCTTGGAAAACCTGAAGAAGTGGCGAATGTGATTGCTTTTCTTGTGAGCGATAGAGCTTCTTTTATTACTGGGTCGTCGATATCCGTTGATGGCGGGTTTACGGCTCAATAGGCCGAGGTTCTTAAATGAATATGGATATTGGTAAAGCACAGCAACCTATCAAAGATTCAGGAATAAGAAATAATTTAATTATGTTAATTGCTTTAATTGGGTTAGCTTTTAACCTGCGTAGTCCTTTAACCTCTTTGTCACCAATTATAGGTGAATTACAGTTAGATCTAGGGATAAGTTCAACAATGGCAGGATTATTGACTACAATTCCTATCCTATGTTTCGGAATCCTTACACCTTTAGCGTCCAATTTTATTGCTCGAATTGGAATAGATATTGCTGTAGCAACTACACTTTGCGGAGTAGCAATTGGAACGGTAATTCGGTCGATGGATGGGATTACCATGGCATTAATTGGAACGTTAATTCTAGGCGGAGCCCTCACAATCGGAAACATTGTAAGTATTATGGTCATTGCTCGTGACTTTTCTAAAAGTTCGAACACAGTGACAGGTGTATATACGTCCGCTTTAAATATTGGGACGATGCTTACGTCTGCCTTTACAGCTCCGCTTGCTATATTTTGGGGTTGGCGAATGGCAACTACCTTATGGGTTGTTCTTGCAGTTATGGCCGGAATTGTATGGGTAATCGTGTTTTTACGCTCATTTAGAGTTAAGATTGATAAAGTAAATAACCCCTCTAAAATTGTTTCAGGAAAGAAGACTAGTGATAATAAGGTTTCAGGAAAAGGGTGTTTACCGGTTTGGAAACGAAAATTTGTATGGTTATTAGTAATAGCCTTTGCTGCCCATTTGTTTCTCTATTATGCAATTACTGCATGGCTGCCGGCATATCTCATTGAAACAAGTGGTATGACTTCAACATCTGCGGGAATTGCCTCATCTGCATTTCAAATACTTGCCTTGGTAGGTGCGTTTGGGGTGCCCGCTCTTGCTGCAAAGGGGAGGGTAGGTAATGTAGCACTTCTAATTGGAGTAGCCCTCTGTTGGCTTGCTATACCAGTTGGTTTATATATCGCCCCGCTCTGGTGGCCTCTTTGGGCATTAATTGGGGGCATTGCACAAGGGGGTGGATTCACCGTTTTATTCATGCTGATCGTTGACCATTCCCACGATATTGATGACAACCGGCGAGTTTCCACACTAGTGCAGGGGATGGGTTACAGTATCGCTTCTCTCGGTCCAATTGTAGTTGGTAGTTTACACCAATATTTCAAACAATGGCTTCCAGGATTTACTTTACTTGTGTTTATTGCTATTGTCATGATATCCATGGGCATTATAATGTATAGGGATGTATATGTTAAACAGACTAAAACGGCTGAGAAAATCATAAAAATCCACTGATCTAATTAAAATCAGTGGATTTTTTTCTGACAAGGTAAAGTGTTAATTTAATCTATTGTATAGGTGAAAAATTTGCAGGATACAAAATTTTATTTTCTTGCTTTTCAAACATCGGTAAAACAAGGGGAATAAATTTCTCAATCCACTCTTGATCTTGATATAGAGCTTTACGTCGTTCCGTGCGATCATCAAGACTTTCGTATTCCCATATATGCACAATTTGATTAAGCTCACCAATTTCCGTATACCAAAATCCGGATAATTTTGAGTATTTTGAAATAATCGGTAACCCGATCTCCTCAAATAATTTTAGATATTCATGGACTTTGCCAATCTTTAAAGTATAAGTTCTCATTTCAAAAACCATTGATTTGAACTCCTTCATTGTAATCTTAAAGTAATATAAATAAGAGAAGACTAAGAAAGAAACCCATGTTCAATCTATAAAAGAACATGGGTATTATTAAGCTAGTTTGTAACAACAGGTTTTACTTGAGTTTCTAGTACTTCAATTAAGTTCTCTTTTAATTCTTTGCAATATCGAGGTAGTACTTTAGCCATAAGGGCATCTACCACTTTTTTTGCCATCCCTTTTCCTTCCATATTTAATCTGAATTCGAGGTCTGTTGCATTAGTCCCAAGGGAAACCGCTTTATAAATGCCCTCGCCTTTAATACCTTCTTTTTCTGCTACTAGGGTAAAAGCAATAGTATCAGGTGCAACTCTTTCCGTTACGGTTACATGGAAGTCTACCTTTCTCTTGAAAATCTTTACATCTCCCTTAAGAGTCCATATAGAGATATTTTCATCAATTTCTTCAAAAGAAACATAACCTGGCATACATGGAGCCCAATTTCCCATATCTTTAATAAAATTCCACATCGTTTCAATGTTAAGTTCAACACGTCCACTCTCAATTGCAACTGGCATTCACGTCATCCCCTTTTATTTTTTAAAAATCATCTATTTTCTAATGATTAGCTCATTCTTTAAGAACGAACAGTATTAACTCCGTTTGTACTTACTTCAACGGTACTAGAAGCATGCAAACCTGCAATATAACCAAATGTGAGTGCAGGTCCCAATGTACCACCGGCTCCTGGATAACCTGGTCCCATCATGCTTGCCGCGGCATTTCCGGCAGCATATAGTCCTTGAATAGGTTCACCCCAAACATTTAAAACTTGAGCACTTGCGTTTGTCACCGCTCCACCTTTTGTTCCAAGTGTACCTGAGTATACAGGCAATGCATAGAAGGGCCCTTGATCAATTGGACCTAGACCTGCATTTGGTTTGTTTCTTGGATCACCATAGTATGAATCATACTTGCTTTCACCACGATGGAAGTCAGGATCTTTTCCTTCGATAGCAAATTGGTTAAAGCGCTCTACAGTTTTTTCTAGTTGATCGGCATCAATTCCAACTTCTTCAGCAAGCTCTTGTAATGTATTGGCACAGAATAACCAATCTGGATCTGGATCACCAGGCATTAATGTCATTACGGAATATTTAGAACGGAATCGACCGTCGAAAATAATCCATGAAGGCATATTGGAATACTCGTATTTAGTTGGGTCAAAGACATGGAATACTCTCGCCATATCGTTATAGTTTGCAGCTTCATTCACAAAACGCTTTCCTGCACGGTTTACTAGAATACTTCCTGGTAAAGAACGTTCTCCGCGAGATAGACGAAACACTTGTGTATCTTCGAATTCTTCGTCATCAATCTTCATAGTTGGACACCACCAAGCTTCATTTAAGTGCGCAACATCTGCACCTACATCTAGGGCCATTTTTAAACCATCACCTGTATTAGTAGGTACACCAATTGGACCGTTGATTGGACCACGAAGGAATCGGTTCGTTAATTCTTCGTTAAATTCAAACCCTCCGGAAGCAATCACCACGCCTTTTCGCGCTTCAATCAATTGTTTTTGTCCATTGATCGTTACTTCAACACCCGTTATGCGGTTCTTATCCTTTAATAAGCGGTTCGCTGTAGCATTTACCTCAAAATGAACACCTGCGTCTAAACATCCTTTGACTAATCCAACGATTATTGCCGCACCTAATGTACGAATATCATTTGCTAATCTTTCCGCAATCAGGTCAAAGTCAATATTTTCTGGGTATGCAAATGCATTCCACTTACTATTTTCTTCATACGTTACAGCACTAAAATGTGGACCTTCATGGATAAGATCAGCCCACTCTCCAACAATTTCTGCTGGAATTGGATCCGGGTCTAACGTTCTGCCGCCCTGAACAGAGCCAGGAAACTCTTGACGGTAATCAGGGAATTTAGTCATACTATGAAACCTTAATGGAGTGTTCTCCTCAATATATTGAATAGTTTCCGGAGCAGTTTTGATAAATACATCAATGACATCTTTGCTTGTTGCCCCGTCAATAACTTTCTCTAGATAAGCACGTGCTGCTTCTTCTGAATCAAGAATTCCTTGTGCTGACATATGGTGATTGTTAGGTACCCACACTTGACCACCTGAAATGCTAGTGTTTCCACCAAGTTTGCTGGATTTCTCTAAAACTAATACTTTTGCTCCTGAATTCGCTGCTGAAAGAGCTGCTGTCAGGCCAGCACCTCCGGAACCAATAACGACAACATCAACTGATTCATTAAAGTTAATAGCGCTTTCATTTTGGTTGTGATTCATACTACCACTCCTTAATCTTTTATTTTGAAATTTCTTGAATATCTGTATATTGGAAATTATAAGAAAATTAACTTGAAACTTCCAATACAAGTTTTATAATAGAAATATCACAGAAAAGTTATGAATTTATGTTGGAAAGGAATCCAGAGACTATGAATTTTTTGCATCTTAAATATTTTCAAGCCGTTGCAAAGCATGAACATATAACAAAAGCTGCCCAAGAATTAAACGTTTCGCAACCAGCGTTAAGTAATACGATTACACGCCTGGAAGAAAGTCTTGGCATCCCCTTATTTACAAGGCAAGGTAGAAATATACGATTAAATTCATTTGGTAATGCTTATCTCAAGCGAATAAATAAAGTATTTTTTGAGTTAGAGAAGGGGAAGCGTGAATTAGAGGAGATGGTCGGAGCTGAAAATGGGATGATTTCATTTGCAACTACATTTCCTAGTGTTCTTCCACATTTATTAAAGGATTTTCTAGAAATATATCCCAACGCAAAATTCACTCAAAATCAGGCATTTTCTGAAAAAGAAATAATAGAACAACTAAAGAATCAAGATATTGATCTTTGTTTATCAACTTTTCCGATTATAAACCCTGAGATTGAGTGGTATCCCTTGATTGATGAGGAAATTTTCTTATCTGTTCACAAAAGTCATAGATTTGCCAGCAGAAAGAGTATTCATTTATTGGAAGCAGCGGAGGAATCGTTTATTAGTATAACTCCAGAATATTATTTCAGACAACTAACTGATCATTTTTGCAGACAAGCTGGATTTGAACCAAATATCGTCTACCAATTATCAGAAGCAGGTATTATTCAAGGGTTAGTTGAACTGAATCTTGGGGTCACGTTTACTCCAATAACATACAGTAAACATTCCAACCTCGAATCTATTCAATTACATATTGAAGAACCGATATGTAAACGTACAATTGGACTAGCATGGCATAAAGAACATTTTATGTCACACACGGTTGAGGAATTCATTGAATTTTGTAAAGACTTTTTTATAAGTTCAAACTATGCTTCAGAGCATTTGGTTAACAATTAATTATTAAAATTTGGCGGCGGCTAAACCATATAATCTACCATCAAATCAGGGTCGATTACTAATTTGATGGTAGCAGCATCCTATATTTTCAAATGGGGATGCTTTTTCACATAATCCAGAAACCGTTTAGTAGCAGGGGACACTTGTTTCATCGAATTCACCGCTATACCAAGTGAGCGGTATTTTGGCTCCTCAAGCCCAATTAACCGAATCTTTCTTTGTTGTCCTCGAAGAACTAACTCGGGAAGGATGCTAATACCGAGACCTTTTTCCACCATTGCCATAATCGCATAATCATCAGCTACTGTGTATTTTATCTTAGGTTTAAATGATGTTCCTTCAATCACCCGGTTAATATCATCATCTCCACCTTTTCTTTGCATAATAAAAGGTTCATCTATAATATCAGTTAACCTAAGAACAGGCTTGGTGCTTAAGGGATGATCAACAGGCAACAGAACCAGCATTTGGTCTTTAGCTAACGGAATTACGTCAAATGCATCCCTCGTTGGAAGGGAAAGAAAACCGCAATCAATCTTCCCATCCGCAATCCAATCTTCAATTTCTCGATAATCCCCTTCGATAAAATTAACTAATATATTCGGATAATCGTGCTGAAAATCCTTGATGATACCGGGAAGCCAGTTAACAGACACACTTGTAAAAGTTCCAATATGTATGGTTCCCAATTCAATCCCATGAATCGCGGCAACCTGCTGTTCTAAGTGTTCATGCCATTTTAAAATTTCCGAAACCGTTTTTAAAATCATTTCCCCGTTTTCCGTTAATTTTACACCGGACCGATTTCGTGAGAGTAATAAAAACCCGACTTCATCCTCAAGACTATTAATCAGATGACTCACTCCTGATTGGGTGAATCCCAGTGCTTCCGCTGCTTTCGTTAGACTTCCAAGCTCGACTACCTTTTTAAAAACCTTGTACTTATTAATACTCACAATAGGACACCTCCGCTCACTACGATGCATTAGTTTTACTCATGTTCACTATAAGAAACATTCGTTTTACTTGTTTTATACGTCTTAGTATAATGGTTTTGTTCTATAAAATGGAGGGGGAAATTGAAAGTGACACAGCTAAGGGCAGATGTATTGCTATTATTGGCAACGGTAGGTTGGGGGGCGTCCTATCTTTTAATGAAAATGGGTCTTGATGCAGTAGGGGAGTTTACTTTAATTGCGTTAAGATTCGGCATCGCATTTCTACTCGCTGCGGCTGTTTTTTCAAAAAGATTACGACACACTAATTTTAAAACAATCAAATTTGCGCTACTTTTAGGTTTTCTTTTATTTCTTGTATTTGCAACTGTCACATATGGCTTGAATACAACGACAACAACGAATGCAGGATTTCTAGTTAGCCTAACCGTTATATTTGTACCGCTGTTTTCCATTTTTATATTCAAAAAGAGGCTGGAACTGAGATTAATACACGGTATTTTGATTGCTATAACAGGAATTGCTTTATTAACCATTCATCCACCGTTTAAAATCATGGCCGGAGATTTATTATGTATCGGGACTGCCTTGTTTTATGCCCTACATATAAC
>JAEWMK010000280.1 GCA_023457235.1 Bacillota bacterium | reverse complement strand
ATCAAGGCGCTTAAAAATGAGAGATGCCGGTAAGAGAATGATGGATGCTTTGATTCGATTGGCAAATGATTCACTGGCTTACTATATGCACGATGATATTGGACGTTCTTTGTTTCAAGCGCGGCGTGATGCCGAACTAAGCGAGGCTTATGATGACCGTGGCATATCCGGCGGTAATAAAATTGCCAGTATGATCCGTAATGTAGAGAACGCTGTTCAATTATTAAAAGAGCGTGAGTTAGAAATGCTAGCTGATCGGAGTGCACTTCCACAATTGGAGCTTATTCACAAATTAATGCAAGAGCTTGATGGAAAGCTCCAAGAACGGATTAAGATGTTTCAAACGGTGGAGGATAGTCTTGTCATTTCTGACTTGATGCAAAAGGGTACGGCGGTACTTGCAGAAGGAACGAATTTAAGTCTTGGCATGATTAATAAGTATTTGAAGTTTACAAGTATGCAAAAAACACCGTTATCTTTGACGATCCAACCTGAGAAGGTTCGTGAATTTATTGTAAAAATGTACAATCCGCCACTGGAATCAGATGTTCCCAATGTATACCAATTATTTAGTTTTATGGAACAAGGTCAATATGAAGATGAAGGATTGGATGGAATATGGATTCCCGTTAAATTTGCTGCACCCATTTCCCCTGTCGCCATCGAAGAGGCACTCGATTATATTGAATTCTATGAACCTATAGTCGTTCCGCTCAATGAAACGGAGGAAGAAATTTTATATAGTGCGGATGAAATTCCAGAAGATCAATTGGAAGAATTAATGGGAGAAGCTAGTTGGATGTTAACGAAGTCCATGATTAGAACAGATGAAATTGAAGCTTTTTTTGAAACGCATGAGGAAGCCCCGATGGAGCAGGTTGTGATTGAAGCGACATCTGAACAATGGGGGGATGCGATTAATGCCTTGACAGCCATTTCTGCATTAGTTGGAAATAAAGATATCACTGTTTTGGAATCTACAAAAAAGGTGGAAGTACCAAAATACGAACGAGATTGGGAGTGGATGAACCGTGATGATGGATCCAACATTATCCGAAAAAGAAAAAACAAACAAGAGCACAATCGAGAAGGATGACGGAATGAACGTAAATCCTTTACATGTCATGCAATCCCTAAGAGGAATGTTAACAGAGGAAGAAGAGCTGGCCTTTATGAATATATTGTACTCATCGTCTGCGACGATTCGCTCCAGCAATTTTGGTCTTCCAAGGAAGGAAGTCGAAAAAATCCTTGGCATACAAGGTGACGATGAAAAGTTCTTTTCCTTTTTAACGAGGATTAACCAAGTGATGAGCCGCTATATAAAAGTCATTTATGATGAACGCCGTGATCAAGTGATCACAATGATGCGTGTGCCGGCCAAATCAGCGCGGACAACCCTTTCCAAAGAAAGTCTAGCATTATTATTATATATGTTTTATCAGCAAGAGGTTTTACAGCATGAGTTTACTTTGTTTGACGGGATTCTTGAAGCATTTGGTCATGAGACAACAAAGGCAAACCAACGAATATTAATAAATCTGGATGCACTTAAGAAAATCGGAGCGATAGAAGAATATGAAGGAAATTCACAGGAAAAAGCTTATGTATTGACAGCAATTGGGGTTCATATGTTTTCCGATTCATTCCTGCGACGGACAGCTGAATTTAGCCAATCAAACCAATTAAACAAGGAAGAAGTGCTGAAATTTTTCAAGCGATATAACCTCTATCAGAAAGGAGAAAGCGCAGAATGATTCCCTGGCGTCTTAAGTATTCAGGAATACGTGATTATCCTCCTACACTATTAGACTTATCAGGTGCGAATGAACATGTATTAATTACAGGGCCAAACGGTTCCGGTAAATCAACGATTACCTTTTGTATGGGAGCCGTTCTATATTCGGCTAAGGTCGATGTGGAGGGGCTAAAATCGCGGAATTTACCACCTGATCATACATGGAAAGCAACCATATCCATGCTCTTTAAAAATGAAGGAAAAATGAAAATTGATGCCCAAGATTTTTTAGAATTTACATTAAAAATTGTTCAGGAACCTGGACAACCGATGAAAAAAGAGTTTCATATTTCCAAAGGGGACAAAATTGACGAATGGGAAGACACAGTAAAGTATTCGTCAGGTGACCGGGTATTGAATTTCTCAGCTTATAAAAAAGACCTACAATATAAATACAAAGTAGATCCGGATCTATTTTATCTCATTTGGTATCAGCAGGAGGTCAATCAGTTTGCTGTGATGCATCCGGAGGAACGGTTCCGAATTTTTAGCGAGATGCACGGCATTGATAAAGTGCAGCGGGATTGGGAAGAGAGCATGGAAAGAGTGAAGGAAACCGAGGAAACGGTAAGGGCCGCGGAGACGAATGTAAAGTTTATGAAGCAAGAACTATCTATGAAAAAAACAGCGCTCGACCATTTTTTGGACAATCAAAACCGTCTTCAAAGCGGTGGGAAGCTTTATTTAGAATCTCTTTTTCAATTAGAAAACCACTATAAAAAGGAAATCGGCCGATTGGAAGATGTTCTCCAGCAGTTGTCGGAAGATATTCAAGAGGTACAAGATGACGTGAATTCGAAAAAAAGCTTACAGGAAAAAGAAAAAGAACAATTGCTTCAATATAAAGCGAACTTTGATGAATTAGAGGCAAAGATAACAATCCAAGACGAAGTTGTTCAAAAAATGTCGGAGGAACTTAAGCTAATCGAACAAAATATACAAGAGTTGGATAAAGAATTAGAATCTATTGTTGCAAAGAAAAATCAAATTATAAGAACGGAAGAAGAAGTAAAACTCGCATTAGAAAAATTACGAAATGAGCAAAAGAAAACAGCCGAAGAGATTAAGGAAAATGAGCTGCTATTAACAGATCTAAATGCCGCTTGGCAGGAAAAGGTAGAAATCATTGCGGCATTGAAACACCAAGTCAAAGAGGATGCTAGATTGGAAAAAGAACATGGGGAACGGTTATCCCAATATGTAAGCAGTCATGCCATTCAGGAAAAAATTGATCGACTGGAAAAACGAATAAAGGAAAATAAGGATCAATTGTACCATCAAACAAATGTACACGAAAAGCTTACAGCAGAGCGAAAAATGCTTCTAGAAGGCAGGAATACCTCAGCACGGCAAATGGAATCGTTACAATACTTTCGATCTAAACGAATCAATGCCTATACTCTCCAGGAATTAATTGAATTAACGGATGACGCAAAATGGAAGGATGAACAGCGGTTTAATTCCATAAAATACACGGTGTTTTTCGAAGGGAAATTTGTAACACCCCCAAATGATTTATACCATGTACCATTAATGACGATTGTTCCTGACCGCAGTGTGACGAAGTTGCCTGAGCTTCGTTTAAAGGTAAAAGAGCGTCTGTTTGAAAACGAATTACCATACGCCATTAAAGCTCTCTGGTGGGTAGAGCAGTTTTTTAAAGATGGTGCCTTTTCCATCAAAAATGGAGTCTTAATCGATCCGATCGGCCTTCGTGGTCAGCAGGAAAAAGAAAGGTATATTTTGAGCTTCAAAGCATTAAAGCTGCGAAGAGAGGAAATCGAACAGCAATTAAAGGGGCTTGATGAACAGATTTCTGAATTAACAACAACGATTTCAGAAGATACAAAAACCATCCAAGGGTTAAATAGTATCATTCATGGGGTTAGAGAATCGGAAGCATTTATGACATCAGAGCATGAACGGGTGTTATGATATAGGAATTTGGAAAATGAAATCAGGATGCAGTCTGAGAACGAAGAGGAAATAAAGAGATTACAAGAAAAAGAGCGGACCTTGATTGGGCTCCAAATCAGGCAAGACAATTTCAAACAAATATTGGATGAAGAAGCGGAAGTCTATCGTGAACTTGGAAAATTGAAAGAAAAATATGAAGAACGGACTCTTTTACAAAAAAAGCTTGATCTTGAAAAGTCTGCTTTACTAAATCACAAAGCTCTTCTAGACGATTATAATAATGAATTAGATGATGTAGATAAAAAAATAAGTAAAACCGATCGTACGATAAGAAAGATAAATGAAAGTATAGAAGATGCCGAGCGGAATATCAAGCAGATTGAAAAACAACTAACAAATAATAGTGAAGACCTAGATGTGGCTAAAAATGAACTAGTACAAATCATCAAGGATTTGGAAGACCTAAAGCAATTAGTGCCAGCTCTTTATTCTGAAACAGCCGAATCCGTTTCTTTTGAGGGGCTCCCGTCTGTATCACAACTAAAACAAAATCGTGAAAGTGGAAAAATAACATTCGATGGAGCACGGACGGAAAAGGAAATAGACCCGGCAGCTCCGGAAAATTATGAAACGGTAAAAACAGAATATGAGCGATTGAATAGTGAATATCATCGTTCCACGATATTACTAGATCAAGATAAAGAAAGAATGGAAAATCTACAGGACCAGCTAGAAACAACGATTAACATGCGAGTTTTGGAACTGCAACGCCGCTTTAAAATGTATATGAGCCAATTCCAATTCGAAGGGGACATCACGTGGGATTCCTATGAAGACCGCAAGAAACGCACCCATTTTTCCCTATATATTAAAGCACGGAAAGAGGGCCACCGTGGCACACTAGAGGATGTCAGTACAAAAGCTCGAGGTGGAAAAGTAGGAAAAGGTGTGTCAGGGGGAGAAGAATCCTTAAGTTCCTTATTATTTGCTCTAGCACTCTTGCAAAATCTCCAAACAACACCAGGTTTTATTGTGCTTGATGAATTCGACAGTGCACTCGATGAAGTACGCAAAGTAAAAGTATTTGACTTATATGAACAGGAATTAAAACGAAAGCTCATCATCCTAACGCCAAAATCGCATGAAGATGAATATTTAGGACGATTTAACAAAGCATTTATTGTTCGACATAACCCTACCATTCCAGAGAGTAAGGTAGTTGGAATAGTGAAGAAAACGCGGGAACAACAGGTATGAAGAAAATGCCCCATCGGCTTAAGTCGTCTGATGGGGCATTTTTTGTTGTGGTCCACAGTTCCCGACCCTGTGGCCCATAATAAATTGCAGTAAGTGAAGAGTTTGCACGGCATTTAAAAATTCGCAAAAAGAAGGAAACGGTCTAAAAGCAGCAACAGACCTTTTCCTTCTTTAAAAAGATGATCTAAATGGCAGACTTACTATATAACCAATATAGAAAAACAACTCTCGAAAGAAAAAAGGTAGTTTACTATTTAAGGTCTTGTAAGCAGAACTTTGTGTCGGGGAAGAATAGGCTTCCATTCCGATATTTTTGGCCATTAACATGGCCCTTTTCATATGTAAGGGGTCACTTACAATAGTAAATGAATGAAGGTTATTCAGAGCCGCAATGTCATAGGCATATTGTAGATTTTCTTCTGTAATTGTTGACTTAGTTTCTATTAAGATATCTTCTGCTTTTACTTTGTTCTTTATCACGTAATCCCTTGCAACCTCGGACTCTGCGAGCGAATCCCCAGGTTTCTTACCGCCGGTAAAAATTATTTTTTCTACAAATCCATTTTCATAAAGCCAAATAGCATGATTAATCCTTTCACGTAAAACAGGAGAAGGTTCATCATTCCAAGCTGCAGCTCCAAGTACCACAGCAGCATCAGTCTTAACGAATTGGACTTTCTCGCTGAAAGACCAAATACTAAACGCTGAATAAGCAATGAATACAAACGTAAAAACTAGCACGACAAATATCAATCTGGTCCAAACTCTTTTTGACACTATCATGCTCCACAGTTCCCGACCCTCTGTCCCACAGTCTGATCCAGTTCCAAAGGTAAAAAAGCATATTTGCCGATTTTCATAATCTCACATTTACGAATGGGGATAGGGTGCTTGAAAATGGGGCCATCGATTACGGTAGTATGGAACTCTCCGCCTTCTCCACAAGGGTCAATACCCCGAGCTACAAGTTCCTGCACATAATCATGCGTTAATATTCGTCCTAAATCGTTCTCTCGCATTCCAAGGGATAAGTTAATGGTGACAATGGTCGTCACAAATCCTAGATTGATGAACTCTTCGACAGCTTCCCGATGATTCATATTCCATAATGGCATCGCAAGTTTTAAGCCTGCATTTTTCGTCACCTTGTCGTGCCAACAGCCGTGAGCAGGCATATTCAAATCCCCAGTTACTAACACTTCAGCACCTTGCTTTTTTGCTTGTTCTAAAAGGCTCATAAATTCTTTTTCATAATCTGTCCAACTAGAAGCAGCTGTAAAAACAGGCAATCCCATAGCGCTGGCTTGTGCATTTATGAGTTCCGGAGGCATTCCGTGAGATCTGGAACGTTTCCCTTCTTCCTCCAGCATAACAATCAGTCCAACCGCTTCTCCAATCTTCATTGCTTTATATAAAGCTAAAACACTATCTTTTCCTCCGCTGAATGAAGTGATAAATTTATGTCCGCCGGCACCGTTTTTCCAATCTATTAATTCTGTCATTGTAATCTGTCTCCTTTAATCCAATACTCTTATCCTCCACTATGGCGGTTATATGGTTTGAAGGTAGGGGCTAATTGTCTGTTGGGTTTCTTTTTTCATCCGTCTCTGGAAGAAGTGTCGTTGAGTGTTATAATTTTCTGTAG
>JAEWMK010000279.1 GCA_023457235.1 Bacillota bacterium | reverse complement strand
TTTTTTACAGCTTATTGTTTTTTATTGCAAGCTTAACGGCAAAGTAAACCACGATTCCAATTACGAATAGGTTGATTACCCACATTAGTAGTCCAAAGCCCATCATCCCAAAACCATATCCACCCATCATTTGGAATCACCCCTATACTATAATTGATTCATCATACTACTTGTATTTGTGCCATTGTAATTTTGCATCATTCCGCCTTCTCCATGACATGAATCAAACATCTCTTTCTGCTCTTGGGTTGTTAAATCAGGGTGCATTTGTTCAATATAAGGTTTCATCTGCCCAAAGTTTAGCAATCCTTCTCCTTCACCGTTTGCTGCAGCAAAAGCAAATGATCCTGCCCCTAAAATAAACGCTCCGCTAATAATTCCTACCATCAATTTCTTTTTCATTTTTCTACATCTCCTTTCTTGATTTCATCATATCTTAAACAAATCGAGATTTTATGGAGAACTTTTGTGAAGTTGTGAAGAATACTTTTTACGCTCTCTAAGATGATAAAATACTTTCAAGGAGTCGTTGTTATGTTCAAAATTCTATTGGTTGATAATGAAGGGTTATTTAATTCTTCCTTTTCTGCACTTTTTCTCCATATGTTTATATTAAAGTAGATATATAACTGTTAATTAAATAAAGCGGCTAGAAATAAAGATAGGAGGTAAGGGAATGTTAAAACGCATAATTCAAGGCTGTTTTCTATTTTTCGGAGGTACTTTAGGCATAGTGTTAATCCCAGATTTATTTAGGTTCATAAATCTTAATAGCGTTATAATAAATAATCCATACGTATCTGCTATTGTTGGTGCAATTATCTTTTATCTACTTACTTTTTGGTCAATAGGTTATCTTGTTAAATTAATTAAATGGGTTGAAGAATTTCTCATTAAAACACCAATAACGGATCTTATTTTTGGAAGTGTAGGTCTTATTATGGGGTTAGTAATTGCTTTCATAATTGGCTTTCCATTGAATGCCATTCATTTACCGATTATTCATAATGTTACCCCAATCTTTTTGAATTTACTGTTCGGATATTTAGGATTTAAGGTAGGCTTTAAAAAGCGAGATGAACTATCAAATTTGTTCTCAAGAGGGAAGAAAAAGGTAGGGGTTGAAGAGTCAGAACATATTGAGGTAGGTAATTCCTTGAAAATTTTAGATACTAGTGTGATTATTGATGGGAGAATTGCTGATATTTGTAGGACTGGATTTTTGGAAGGAACGATTGTAATTCCTCAGTTTGTATTAGAGGAATTACAGTTTATAGCAGATTCAGCTGATGCTATAAAGCGTAATCGAGGCAGAAGGGGACTTGATATCTTAAATTATATTCAGAAGGAACTTTCAACCAAACTAGAAATTTATGAAGGAGATTTTGAAGAGATTCAAGAGGTTGATAGCAAGCTTGTTAAACTTGCAAAGTTAACCAATGGTGTGGTCGTAACGAATGATTTTAATTTGAATAAAGTTTGTGAATTGCAAGATGTATCTATATTAAATATAAATGATCTAGCGCTTGCAGTGAAACCAGTTGTTTTACCTGGAGAACAGATGAATGTTCAAGTAATTAAAGATGGAAAAGGGCAAAATCAAGGGGTTGCTTACTTGAATGATGGAACGATGATAGTTGTGGAGGATGGTCGAAACTTTATAGGAAAACAGATTGATGTTCTCGTGACAAGAGTATTGCAAACTTCATCCGGCAGAATAATATTTGCTAAACCTAAATTGCTAGACAATAATTTACTTTATGCTTAATAAGAAGAATCATTTCATAAGACTTGGAGCTTAGTTGCAACGAGTCTTTTTTTGTTGGATTTTTTAATATCAATGGCACTTTGAGCATTGTTGGATGACCTGTGTAACTTTTCACAGTTTGTTCCTCAGATTTCGAAAATATCTGCAAAATTTCCCCCTACACTTAGTAAGCAATAGGCAATAGGAATTCCCAACGAAAGCATGAAAATATTTTTATCGAAGCTGTATTTCTACTATTTTTATTTCTCGATAGTTTCTGCAAAGTTTCCCTTTATATTAAGACTTATAAGAGGATATTTATCTACTACTAACACAGGACTGAAAATTGAAAGGAGTAGTGTAAAAGTGAAAAAGTTACCGTTAATAGGAGTTGGAATTATAGGTATGTCGTTAATTATTGCTGGTTGTGGAAATGAAAAAGGTGTGGTAAATCAAGTAGAACCAGCACCACAAGAGGAAGTAGAAACCCATCAAGGATTAATTTACGTACCTAATGCGGGGGAAGGTACTGTTTCGGTTATCGATCCAAATGTGAATAAAGTAGTAGACACAGTTTCTTTAGGAACAAGTCAAGCTTCACATGGCATTGCTTTGAGTCTTGATGGCAAGACATTATATACTGGTACTGGCTTTGAAGGACAGTCCCTAATTGTCATTGATACTGAAACTATGGAGACAATTAATGAAATCAAATTTAATGGAGGCGTTCACGGTATTGATTTAAGTGGTGATGGACAATATCTTTATGTTTCCCTAAGTCCGGGATTAAGTAAGAATGGTAATGGAGCTCTTGCTGTCCTAAAAACAGATACTATGGAAAAAATCGCTGAAATTGATACGGTTGTAGGCTCTTCACACGTTGCTGTTACACCTGATGGCGCACAGGTTTGGCTGGCTCATGCAAATGGAGGCAAGGTTTCGGTTATTGATACAAAAACAAATACAGTAGTAAAAACAATTAAAGTTGCTGACGTACCAAATGAGGTCGCTATTTCACCAGATGGAAAATGGGCGTTTGTAGCCAATGTTGGATCGGATTTAGTTTCAGTTATTGAGATAGAATCTTTACAAGTGGTGAAGACAGTACAAGCAGGTGATGGTCCACATGGTGTAACTGTTTCTCCAGATGGCACGGAACTCTGGGTTTCTAGCAGAGATTCATTTGATGTAACGATTATTAATACGGCAACACTTGAGACAAAAACGATCATACCAACTGGTGGATCTGCTAATCATGTTGCCTTTTCTCAAAATGGTAAGTGGGCTTATGTTACGAATCAACGATCAAATGAGATAGTAAAAATCGATGCCCAGAAAAAAGAAGTAGTAGCTAAAATTCCTGTTGGTATAGATCCACATGAAATATCACTTGAAGATTATGTAAGTAATAACTTTGAAAGCATAAACTATACATTTGCTAGCGAAGGTATACAAGCGAATACAAATGAACAATCAAATTCAGAAAAAAGCGATCTTAGCGAAAGATTTAAAAGTACAAGTGTCGATGGAGTTGGTATTGATGTCTTACGAGTAATTTCTACTGATTCTGAAGTTTATGGAGTGGCGCAAGTTGATTTTGAAAAATACGATGCTTTCCAAATTAGTTTAACAACACATTCTGGAGATTTATCATCATTGCCAATAGATCAAAATATGTTCCTACTAGCAAGTAATGGCGAAAAAATAAAGCCTATTGATTGGATTGTTCAAAGTAATGATTCACATCATCCTTCATTTCTAGTTACTTTCCCTAAACATGAGGCTGGAAAAATTACTCTTGAAATAGGGGAATTAAGTGATGAGTCAATTCAATTAACTTGGGAGTAAAGTTAAGTATTAAAAATTATGAGGATAGTATTCTAATAGAAATGAACCAATTTAAAGTAGCTACTAATGCCTTCTAGTATTGTAAGATGAATAACTCCCACTTATGCTAACACTTAAAAGTGGGAGTTTTCTATATTTGTAATAATTAGAAAAAATTGTACTTCTTTAAGGAGAATCTTAATGAATAAACTTTCTATTCGATTGGGCTTGTTGTTTTTTATCTTTATTTTATTAATTGAGACGATGCTATTTTTCTTTTTATACCAAGGTATCGTAAGTGAAAGAATTCAAAGTGAAACAGGAAATCTGCTTGCTAGAGGAACAACTCATCGGAATGTTTTAGAAAAGAACTTTCAAGAATCGACAATAGATCATGTTGCATTAATGGAAACGGAAGCAGAAACAGATGTTGTTATTACTGATGAAAATAATAATGTTATTGAATCGTCTAATGAAATAACAGACGGAATGCAGGAACTGATAAATAACAGTAAAACCTTACATTATACACATCATGGTGAATTGCTGGAAGACAGATGGAAGACAGAAAAATATATGGCTACTGTCAGTCCTATAGTTGTGGATGAAAAGGCTGTTGGATTTGTATTTATGTTCCTAGAGACTGCCCCAATCCGAAATATGATCCATCAATTAACAAATCAATTTTTACTAGTAGGCGTGATTTCAATATTCATAACTCTGATTACAATTTTTCTCCTGTCCAAATTTATTGTTTCACCGTTAATTGAGATGAAGAAGGTAACGGAACAACTTAATCAGGGAAATCATGAAAATGAATTAAATACAAAACGTGATGATGAACTTGGAGATTTAGCTCGTTCAATTCAGTTACTATCCAATAATCTTGAACTCCTAAAAAAAGATCGCAATGAATTTTTATCAAGTATTTCGCATGACCTTAAAACGCCCTTAACCTATTTAAAGGGCTATGCGGATATTGCAAGAAGACCCAACCTTACAAATGAACAACGGGATGAATACCTAGCCATTATCAAAGAAGAAGCAGAAAATGTCGTTGTATTGATAAACAATCTTTTTGAGTTGGCAAAGATGGACGAGAATCAATTCACAATTCATAAACAACCAGTAAAACTTAAAGAATTTTTAGAAAAAATTAGCCAGAAATTCCAGCCGGCCTTTAACGAGGTAAATATTAGATTGCAAATAAAATGTGCACCAACCGTTCGTGTTTCAATAGATGCCGAACGTTTTAAACAAGTTATTAGTAACTTGTTAGATAATGCTCTCAAACATTCATCTGCAAATACTACCGTAACAGTTGAAGTCAATCAAAATAAAACGGGAACTACCATTATTGTTTCTGACGAGGGAGAAGGGATTCCTGAAGAAGATCTTCCTAATATTTGGGATCGGCTATATAGAGTGGAGAAATCCCGATCTCGTTCAACCGGAGGAAGTGGGCTAGGACTAGCAATCGTAAAAAAAATTATCGAAGGTCATGGTGGAGAAATTTCAGTAAAAAGTACAGTTAATAAAGGTACAACCTTTTCTATACAATTAAAGGATGGTGGAGCCCATTGAAAAAAATATTATTAGTGGATGATGAGGTTCGAATGCTGCAATTATTAAAACTGTATATTGAGCCGCATGGCTTCGAATGCATTACCAAGACAAATGGACATGAAGCAATCAATTACCTAGCGGACCATGAAGTTAATTTAGTTATTCTTGATATCATGATGCCTGAGATTGACGGTTGGACAACTGCTAAATTAATTCGAAGTTTTTCAAATGTACCGATCATCATGTTGACAGCAAGGGATCATAATTCTGATATGGTAAAAGGACTAGGGATGGGTGCCGATGATTATATAACCAAG
>JAEWMK010000278.1 GCA_023457235.1 Bacillota bacterium | reverse complement strand
GATGCCACGGTCGAACTCCCCGCTTGCTACTTTATCCGCAACTGGAATTGCATAGTCGGGATAATCTACGGAATCGCTGCATTCACAGCCGAAATCCTCATACTCAATCCCCATTTCCTGCATTAGGGTAATAATCTCCGCTCTAATATGGATTCCACCGTGATCTGATGCGATTGCTACTTTCATTTTATTTGCCTCCTAATTGAAATTGGTTAATCGTTTGCTTCAACGTTTGTGCTTGATCTGATAATTGTCCTGCAATAATTGCAATATCTTCAATCATCGCTGCCTGCTCAGTCGTCGTTGCGGAAATTTCCTGAGACCCCGCAGAAGTTTCCTCTGCAATCGCAGCCACTTCCTCAGATTGAGCCGATGTATCTTGAATATGGCTCATTTGTTTTTGGGCAAAAACTGCGATTTGTTGAACAGCTGCCTCCATTTGATGAACAGACACAGTCATTTGTTCAATCGCTTCATTCGTTTCTATGCCCTTATCGGCACCTTTATTAGCAGTTTCAACTTGCTCAAGAATCTGTGTAACGACATTTTTAACTTCCACTTGAATATTCCCAACTAAGTCGGAAATTCCATGAACAGCTTGTCTACTTTCATCAGCTAATTTTCGAACTTCTTCAGCTACAACGGCAAAACCTTTACCATGCTCACCCGCACGTGCAGCCTCAATTGAAGCATTTAGTGCGAGTAGATTTGTCTGCTCAGCGATATCTCCGACTAATGAAATGATATTTTCAATTTCCTTCGCATTTTTCTCCAGTCGTTGAACTACCGCCAACGATGCTTGATTTTCTTTTGCAAGTAGTTCTATTTCTTGGACTAACGAATGAATGATTTTTTTACTATTTTCCAAAGAAACAACCATATTCGCGGAAACCTCTTGAGAATCAGTTGCATGCTTTAATACTTCCTGGGAAATTTCCGTGACAGTATTAATCGACTCAACCGTTGATGTAATCGCGCTGGCTGAGCGCTCCGCTCCATTTGCAATATCCTCGAGCGTTGACGAAATAGCTTCAGCTTGAATGGCTGCCGTTTTTGACGCTGCAGAAATACGATCCACATTTTGGTTCGTACTTTGGAAGTTTTGCTCAATATTGATAACCATCGTTCTCAATGATTTTAACATGTTATTAAAAGCAAGTCCCAACGAACGTATTTCATCATCCGATTTCGACACCTTCACATCCCGAGAAATATCACCGCCAGCGGCTTTATAGACAGCAGCTTCAAGAATTTGCAGCGGCTTGACGATAAAACCAGCAGCAAAATAGGCAAGAATTCCCGACCAAATAATTCCTAACAACAAGGTGATAATTGTAAACATCTCTTCGCTAATTGATATAAAATCCTTCGCGTAATCATAAAGGAAGTATATGAAAAATGCACTTGTTGAATAGGTTATAATTGAAACAATGGTAATGAACACTACTACTTTCATGCGCAAGCTAAACTTGTATTTTCTCTCCATTATGGCCTCCCGAGAATGTAGAAACGTTTCTCCTTCAATCTCCCAAAAACATTATTTTTATATAAGAAAAAAAATTTAATCCGCTCCACCCAGATTGTCCAATTTTTCAATAAGCTTAAGAATTGCCTCTTCAATTTCTTTGAAAGTTTTTTCGTAGTCATTCAAAGTGCCGCCATACGGATCAGCGATATCAGCTTTACTATTTATGGCATACTCTTTTAAACTAAAAACTTTTTCACTGGCCTTCGGATAGCGTTGCTGGATCAATTGCTTATGACTATTTCCCATTGTCAAAATTAAATCCGACCAGGCAACAAGCTCAGTCGTAAGTTGCTTTGACTTATGGTCAATTGGAATTGATTGATTTTTTAAAATTTCAATCGAATGAGTGGAAGCTGAACTCCCATCGTGCGCAAAAATGCCAGCTGACCTAACTTCAAAACGATTATTTGTTTTATGCTTAAAAATAGCCTCTGCCATCGGGCTCCTGCACGTATTTCCCGTACAAATGAATAAAATTTTATGCAATACAGCTCCCTCCTTCACTCACAAAATTTTACCATATATTTATATATTATAAAACAAACCGGCCGCTTCTTATATAATTTAATCAAAATAATCTAAAAAAGTTCAAAAAACTCCTCGTCTTCTGTTCATTTTTGTCTTCATGGTTTGGATGAAGACTTTTTCACTGGGCTTCAGCTTTGGTTTTGTATTTTTCATCAAGTGGAATGATCCAAAGCAATTAAAAATGCACAAAGGATTCCAAGCTGAAATCCCTTGTGCATTATTTTTTTTATAAAAGCATTCAAATTTCAAATTGGCAATAACAGCTTCAACCCGAATGCGAGGAGGATGCTGCCACCAAGGGCTTCACCATACGACCCAAGCCAAGTCTGAACTTTTCTTCCGAGCAACAATCCCGCCCATGTTAGGACCATGCTGAAAAACCCAAAAAGAAAAATGGCTACTGCTGTCCGTGCTCCAAAAATTCCAAGGCTTAACCCCACCGAAAAGCTGTCTAGGCTAACACTTAACGCAAAAATAATTAAACCAAATCCAATTGGGGTAACAAGGGTTTGCTGCCCGGATTTAAAGGATGAAATAACCATCTGTAGACCTAAAATTAGCAAAAGTGCACCGCCAATATAGGAGGCAATGCCACTGAAATGAACAGAAATCATACGGCCGAGGCCAATTCCTAGTAGCGGCATTATTACATGAAAAATGCCAATCAAGACACCTATGTAGAATACTTGTTTTAAACGCAAGCGAATCATACCCATTCCCAAGCCCAACGAAAAGGCATCCATTCCAAGAGCTATTGCCATGATGGAGAGCGTTACGACCTCCCCAATTAGTTCTGCTATTCCCATTGTCTTTCCCCCTCGGACGTGCTTTTATAACATATGCACGTCCATGGGGTTTTAGAATTATTGAGAAAAATAATGTTGTGGCTTAGTTGGGACGGCGGTAGTATTTTCAGTAGTACCCTCAGTAGTGCCTGTCCAGAGGTTGCAGTTGGTTCGCCAGTTGTGCCTTCGGTGGTGACTGTCCCCCATCGGCGGTTATTATTCTTTTATAATATTTCCTCCGGCAGCTTTGGACAGGCGATTCATTACAGCTTCACCTACTCCAGTCTGTGGAAAACTTTCGCTAAATATAATATCAATTTTTTCCTCGTCAAAGGCGCGTAGGCTGTCATACAAGTGGTGCGCAACTGTTTTTAGATCCTCACGATATCCACAGGTTATTACGAGATCTGCATTATAGTCATGTTCGTTTTCTTCAGTTGTCAACATCCCCACCTTTTTACCGTTTTGGCGCTCTTCATCAATGAGTTTTTGGATAAAATTACAGGAGCCTTCTACGATAATCAATGGTGATTTTGGTGCGTAATGTGTGTATTTCATACCCGGTGATTTGGGAGCTTGGTCTTTTTCCAAAAGAGCTTTATCCACAGCTACATGTCCAATCACTGCTTCTATTTCTTCTCTAGTTACCCCACCTGGACGCAATATCATTGGTGGAGTGCATGTACAATCAATGACTGTGGATTCTAGGCCGACACCGGTCGCACCACCATCCACCACACCGGCAATTCTTCCGTTCAAATCATGCAAAACATGGTCCGCATTGGTCGGACTTGGTTTTCCAGATAGATTCGCACTCGGAGCTGCCACCGGTACATTTGCAACCTCAATTAAAGCAAGGGCAACCGGGTGGTCAGGCATTCGAATCGCAACCGTTTGTAAACCGGCCGTCACTTTTGGAGAAACAACCGAATTGCTTTCAAAAATAATCGTTAATGGCCCCGGCCAAAACGCATCCATTAATTTTTGAGCTACATCTGGTATATTTTTTATCAACTTATTTAACTGAGTTATATTGGATATGTGGACAATTAGTGGATTATCACTTGGACGTCCTTTTGCTTCGTAAATCTTCGAAATTGCTTGATCTGACAAGGCATTAGCCCCGAGCCCGTATACCGTTTCAGTTGGAAAAGCAACTACTTCTCCTCTACTTATCCACAAGGCAGCGTTTTCAATCTGTGGATTACTTGTTAGTTTTGGTGAATTTTTATCCACAACCCAATGTTGTGTCTCTAAATTATTCATATTTTAGTCCCTTCTCTTGCTATATCGCTATTTTCTGTATTTTATATTAATCTGTACAAACAAAAATATCCACATAATGTGGATAAATATCTTAAAAAAGTGGATAACTTTGTGGATTTTGTTAGTTATTCCAACATTTAATTAGAAAAGCGCAAGCGCCTTGCTCATCGCCCTACAAACTGGAGGGTCTTCGACTGAGATAAAGGAAACTTGAATTGCGTTAGCAATTCTTAGTTGACTTATCGTAGGGAGGAGACCCGAAGTTTGCTAGGCGATAGGCGCTGGAGCTAGACAAAATTGCTTTGAATCTCACTTACCAACTAAAAAGTATAATACATAATCACAGGTTGTTCATTACTTATGTTTTGATAGTGCTCAAAATCCAACATTTCCACAGGAGTTTCATCAGCCATTTGAAACCCTAGCATGTGAAAAAGTTTAACAGATTGTTGATGTCTTGTGCATAAAAACAGCTTCCGCAGGCTATTTTTTTTCGAATAATCAATAACTGCCCTCATAATTTCTAAAATATTAAGTTGATCAGACTTTTCGTTGATAACAAAAGATCTCAACAGCCCGTTTTGTTGCTGAAATTCAAAACCGACCACAGCAACAAGTGACTGATCATCCCCATTTGTGGACAGGCTGTGTATTTCTTTTTCCATAATTAAAAAGTTATCCACATTTTGTTCAATTCCGTGCGTTTGCAAGCCCGCCTGCCCAACTAGTTGTTCAATTCTATTAATATCATCGTGTTTTGCTTTACGAATAATTTGCATGTTAAGTATCTCTCCCTACTTTTCAATTTTTAGCGGTGTATTTGCGAGATTTGCGTATTGGGACGTACATTTCTGGGACATAGTTCCCGACCCTCTGACTCAAAATCACGACAGTGGTGGGACGCAGTTCCCGACCCTCTGGCTTACCGATCCATTTACTAAAAA
>JAEWMK010000277.1 GCA_023457235.1 Bacillota bacterium | reverse complement strand
ATTATAATGAAGCCGCCAGCTTAATGGGCGGTTTTATCCGTCAGTGGCAATGTGGGTGACTGTTGATGGCAAGCCCCGTCATTGCCACTGGCTATATATCCGACATCGACCGTGACTGCGGACAGAAGTAGTTTACTTTAATGACTTAACTAAACATATGCAAGGGAGAACAGCATTTCACTTTTTGCAAGAGTTAATTCCAGATGAATTGAGAAAAGAACTTGAGGGACCGATTAAATAATAAGCTTTAGGCTAAGCGAAGAATGTAATTTCTTTGCTTTTTTTTATTTTGGAAAATCCAGTCCAAAAGTGCTAATTGAAGGTCAGGTTAATGGCTGCTTCTGATAATCTGCTCCTAAAAGGTGCATCGGATTTAATCGAGTTGCACCAAAATACATCTATATATTTTTATTGAAAACCAAATCGGAAACACGGCTACAGATCAATACTTGAAGCTCTTTTTATTTTTTGGTTTTCCACAATCGGGCGCTTTCCTTGAGTAAAAAAATCACCCTTTTTTATTTGACATAGTTTATATATGGCTTTTTAAATTAGAGAAAATTGTTTTAAACAATCTTCAATATAAAGGTGAATATTTAAATTGGTCAACACTAGCCCCCCAATGTGAAAGTTCATTTAATAGCGATATTAAAAAAAATGTAACAAAAAGCTAGGTCTAATTTTGACCTAGCTTTTTGTTTATGCATAATGGCATACACAAGGAACATCATTTTCCTCAACCAATTTTTTCGCAATTTCTGAATCTTTATCTAGTTCTTTCCTATATTCTTCTAGTGTATATGGTTTTCCAGACCTTTTCAGGATAGTAACATTACCTAATTGTTCTCTTAATCTTTTTTCCATTTCTTCTTGTTCAATATAAACACTTGGCCACGTTTCATATAAATGTTTGTAATGATTAAATCCACCCCTCACGCAACGTCCACCACAGTTGGCATGAGAAAAACCCAAATGGTACATTTCAGGAAGCTTAATGTTCCAATCCTCGGTAATAATCTTCTTTATTTCATCGTCTGATATATTACTTTCATATAGAGGAAACACCGTTTTCACAGGTTGTTCAACTCCATCTCGTGGCATTAAAAAGTGGCTATAAAGTGCCTCAATTCCTTCCCTTCTTCGTTTCTCATGTTTACCTATACCAAAATATAATACTGGCTCATAGCCTTGATCACGTAATTCTTCAAGGTAAATCATAGTTTGACGTACTTTTAATTCTGAAGAACATTTAGCTAACCTTGAGTTTCCTAGAAATCGAGTTTCTTCAAAAACTTCTTCTGGCGTACGTCCGTCTCTAACAGTTTCAATATCTATACCAATTTCCTCAGCAACTTCAATCATAAATCTTTTATTATCCCTATGTTCCCATAAGGTATCTGTAAAAAATAACTTTGATTTCTCTTTACCATGTTTTTGAGTCATTAAATAAGCAACATAAGAACTTGCTGCGCCACCGCTGAACATGGCTATATAAATAGGTTCTCTCCCGTACATATAATCATCCCATTATTATTTATTTTCATCATAGTAATTTACTAGTAACTTATATAACAAAGATTTAATTTCATCTTTTGGAAGTTTTCTAGCCATTAATTCTAAATCTGTTTTTATATTGGAGTAAATAATTTTTCCTTTTGAAGAAAGGTCAACTTTAGGTATTGCCATTGTTTTATCTTCTACCTTAACTTCATAATATTCCTCTTTGAACTCTTGGTTATTATCTATTTCAATAAGAGATGTAATGGTTTTAAAGAATGCTTCATCAGTAGCATCAGACCATTCTTCTCTATTTACACCTACTAATTCAATAGCTAAATTATCAATCCAATTATCGTTACCTAATTTTAAAATCAGATTAAACAACTTATTGTCCACTTTTACGAGTTCACTTTTTTCTTGTGCATTATCATAAAGCTCCTTAAAAGAATTTACTTTTGAAAGCTTATATATTGTAGTTTCTAATAATCTTTTATGATTAAGAGAGTATTCCTCACATTCACTCATAATATCCTGTATTGAATTACCATCCAAATTTAATTCATAAAGTGTGATTAGAGCTGAATCTGGTTCAAATTCACCCTTCTTAATTAAATTCTTAAACGACAATGAATTGTCAGATAGTTTATTTGTTTTCTGAGTAATCTTTGGTAAACTCCTAAACCATCTTGATAACATTCTATTTATTCTAACGGAGGGATGATATGAGGAATCACTTTCATCTGAATAAGAAGCAAAACAATTATCAATTATTCTAATAACCTCTTTATACTTATTATCGAGAGACTGGAATGAAAATGAATAATTCTCAGGTTTGTCCAACATTCTCTCGTATAATGTATCACCATCTAAATCATTTATATATGAACCATCCTTGTGATAAAACATTAGATACTTCCACTCATTTTTTAATATAGAAGTGAGTAAAATTGGTATATTTGGCTTCCTAATTCCATATGGTACCTTTGTAAAAACATCTAATAAAGAAATAAACTCACCTTTACTAGATCTAATTACATTCATCAAATCAGCACGAATAAAAGCAATTTCTTCTTTTTCATCAAACATATTAATTTTGTTATTTTTTACGACTGAGGCATAAATTAACTTAGCTGGTCCTTTTAAATCATCTATAGTACTATCAATTCCTATAATCGCATTTACAACCTCTTTTGCAGCCTTTAATTGAGGCTTAGAAATTACTCTCCGATTAAAAGACTCATTATTTATGATAGGAGTTCTATTAAAGATATTCCCCATGATAGTGGACAAGTTTTCACTTAGAGCAATCCTATTTTTAATTTTCAAATCTTCTCCAACGTGATACCAATATGATTTCTGAAATTTAGTAAATGGTTCTAATTCTTCTTTAATAATGAACAACGTATTTTCTTTTATTTTTAGCAACTCTTCTTGTACAATAGGATCTTCATTTAAAAAGTATTTATCATCTAATAGTTCTCCAATTGCTACTAATTTTGATAAACTATCATCTATATTTACCAAGTGATGATGAGGTAATGCATATATCGATCTTTCATCCTTTTTACTTAATTCCGAAATTATTCCCTTAATATCCTCTAAATCTTTTTCATCAGGTAAAATATAAAAGATGTTCATATCAGAATTCTTATTTACAGTCGAAGTTAAAGTCTCTTTTTCTATGTTTAAATCACTTGCATAAACAGGATAAATAGTGGCGAATCTTATCATATTTTTTTCATCATTGTATCTCTTTGGATAGGCAAAAGGGCTATCTAGTAATTCTGTTAACAACTCTAACTTTTGAGTTTTATCAGTACCTTTATTCTTAACTTCCTCAATCCTTTTATTAACGTCTATGCTACTACCTTCGAATATTTCCCAATTATCATCAAATAATCTATACCTTATTAATTTCTTACTCTCTAATTTATTTATTACTTTATCAACTTTTTTCAAATCCCAGTTAAGTGCAAAAGACATAAATTCTTTGTTAAGCTTCTGTTTGTTATTAAGATTTGCAATATCCCAAAGAGTTATCAACTTTAGCAATTCTATTTCATTACTTACAGTTGGTGATTTCCCAACCTTTTTTTGTACTTTCAAAAATTTGTAATATGACTTTCCTGTTAATGAATCGATCATAAACTCATGAAATGCTGGCTCAAAATAGTCAAATAAGTTCTGAGCATAATACCATGTTTTTTCTGCATCGTAATACCTTTTTAAACCACCAACTTCATTACTCTCTAAAAAGGTAAACAATGTCCTTTCATTCTGAGCAACTGCATTGGCCAATCTCGGAAGTATAAACATTGTTACTGGATGCAATGGATAGGAGTTTTCCACAACAATAGTCTTCTTTTCTCTTCCGTTTAATTCAGGAAATAAATCATATTTTATTATTTGGTTTTCAAAATTATATTCTTGATTCCATAGTCCCCTATATTCTTCTGTTTCCTGACTTG
>JAEWMK010000276.1 GCA_023457235.1 Bacillota bacterium | reverse complement strand
GGGTAATACTCTACTGCCTCACAGGTCTTTAGTTTCTCTATTCCATAACAGTTCCGGCCGTCGAAGATGATTGGTTCTTTCATTTTCTGTAATAGGCGAGTGAGATCTATTTGTTTAAACTCATCCCATTCCGTTACGATAAACAAGGCATCAGCCCCATCTGCAGCTTCAAAGGCGGAACTCGCATATTGAATAATATCACCTATTACTTTTTTGGCGTTATTAGTGGCAATCGGGTCGTAAGCTACAATATTGGTTCCCATTTGCGATAGTAAGCGGGCAATTTTGATAGATGGAGCTTCCCTCATATCATCTGTTTCTGGTTTAAAGGAAAGACCTAGCATCGCAATTTTTTTCCCTTTTAAATCACCTAAACGGTTTACAGCCTTTTCCACAAGTCGATGCTGCTGGCTTTCATTAATAGCAATTGTTTCTTTCAATAAGGAAAAATTCGTGCCATATCCATTGGCTGTCTTTAATAAAGCCTTTACATCCTTAGGAAAACAGGAGCCTCCATACCCAATCCCAGGACTAAGGAAGGCCTCTCCGATTCGTTTATCCTTTCCCATCCCTTTGGCAACATCTTGAACGTCCGCTCCTACTGCCTCACACACGTTTGCAATTTCATTAATATAACTAATCTTCGTTGCTAAAAAAGCATTGGAAGCATATTTAATCATTTCTGCACTTCTAATAGTTGTAAATAAAATTGGCACATGTAGAGGAAGATACATTTCCTCGACCTTTTTTGCTGCTTCTTCGTTATCTGAGCCAATGATAATTCGATCGGCATGCATCGTGTCGTGCATTGCGGAGCCTTGCCTTAAAAATTCAGGATTTGAAACCATTTTAATCACTATATCTTTCTTTAAGCGCTCTTCTAATATTTTTTTTATATAATCATTTGTACCAACGGGGACTGTGCTTTTAATAACAACAATGGCATTATGATTTAAATGCTCGGCAATGTCTTTCGCTGCCCGTTCAATATAGGATAAATCTGCTCCGCCATCATCACCCTGGGGCGTACCGACCGCGATGATGACAATTTCTGCATCCTTTAAGCCTTCTAAGTGGGATGTTGTGAAGTTAAGTCTTCCTGCTTGGATGTTTTTAATAAGTAGTTCTTCCAGTCCTGGTTCATATATGGGGGAGATGCCTTCTTGGAGGTTCTTTATTTTTCGTTGGTCAATATCAATACAGACAACATGGTGGCCAATTTCTGCTAAACAAACACCTGTGGACAGTCCAACATACCCTGTACCCAATACTGTTATTTTCATTTCAATCTTGCTCCCTATTGTCACAATCTATATTTTCTTTGTTAATCTTTTTATCTTCCTTTTCAATCAAATTCCTTAAGTACTTTAGAAGCTCTGCTCTGATATCCTCCCGCTCTAGTGCAAAATCGAGAGTTGCTTTAATGAATCCACTTTTATCACCAATATCATAACGGGTTCCTTCGAAATGATAGGCAAGTACGGCTTGTTTCCTGTTAAGCTCATTGATAGCATCCGTCAGCTGCAGTTCATTGCCGCGGCCAACCGGAAGCCTTTCGAGAATATCGAAAATCTCAGGTCTTAACACATAACGCCCCATGATTGCATAATTTGAAGGAGCTGCTTCCCTACTCGGCTTTTCCACTAAAGAATCAAGATAAAACAGATTCGGCTCAATACTCGAACCTTTTGGCTTGATGATTCCATATTTACTTACTTCTTTTTCCGGAACAGCCTGCACAGCTACTACTGAGCTGTTGCAATATTCGAAGACATTGATGATTTGTTTTAAGCAAGGTGTTTCCGACTTCACAATGTCATCACCTAATAAAACAGCAAAAGGCTCCGCCCCGATAAAACTTTTTGCACAAAGAATGGCATGTCCCAGCCCTTTCGGTTCTTTTTGGCGGACATAAAAGATATTGACGAGATTGGAGATGTTCTGAACCTCCTCTAAAACGGCCATTTGGTTTTTTTTCAACAAAGCATCCTCAAGCTCATAGGATTTATCAAAGTGATCCTCAATCGATCTTTTCCCCCTGCCGATTATGATGACAATTTCCTCAATTCCGGAAGCCACCGCTTCTTCGACAATATATTGAATCGTCGGTTTATCAACAATCGGCAGCATTTCTTTTGGCTGTGCCTTTGTTGCAGGTAAAAATCTTGTACCGAGACCTGCCGCCGGAATAATAGCTTTTCTGATCTTCATATGCTGCCTCCTTCTTGAATACTTAATCCCCATTCACAATATATTGATATTCATTCAGATGGCTATTGGACCCGTTCAAACGCCTAGGCCTATAAAGAAAAGCGGAAGCGCCTTGCTCATCGCCGTACAAACTGGAGGGGACAACGACAGCGATAAAGGAAACTTGAATTGCGTTAGCAATTCTTAGTTGACTTATCGTAGGGAGGAGACCTGAAGTTTGCTAGGCGATAGGCGCTAGAGCTAGACAGCTTAAAAAACTCCCACCCGGAAGTAGGTAGGAGTTAATCGTAGCTTTTTAGTGGGCGATAGATTTTTTTAATAAATCTTTGCGTTAATTCGGGAAGGACTTTCTTTCTCCTTCGAATTAAAGTGCTGACCATCGCCTTTTTTTCTTCTTTAGAAACAGCCCATTCTTCCGGGATGAGGTCAACGATTTCTTCCATTAATAAAACAGGAATGGTCTGGATAATTGCTAACTGTTCACTGAAACTTTCTTCTTCCTCAATAAAAAGTGTCATAATTTGGTGGGTGGCACTTTTTAAAAGATTAGTAGACAGGTTTTCCAAGTCAGGTAAAGCCCAATTATAGGTGCCAAAGACCTCTGCGTGGTCAATAATCGATAATCCATGTATATTTGGATCGCTTTCGTGTAAAAGAATATTTTTTCGTGTTCGATCCGTGTTGCAAAGCCAATGATCAAATAAAATAATGCCGGCTAATTGAGCCTGGTCATTGGTTAGATTTGTTACGTCCAAAACCAGATGCCCATCTAAACCATTCGGTTTGTATAATGAGGCAAATTGATATTTAACGCTGTCTAACTCTGCAAGCTCTGGGATATTGTTAGAGAACTCTTCCGGAATATCTACAATCCGTGCGTAAGGAATCGGAAGTTCGAGAAAGCGAGCTAAGCAATAGGCAACCCATTCATTTGGCAGTGATTTTTCAAAATCAGTTTGGAAATACTTAACGACATAATCATTTCCATCGCTAAACGTAATCAAATGCGCGTTTGATTTCCCCTCTAGGTTTTTCTGATATCGAACAGGCTCTATCAAGATTTGTTCACCTCACCATCAGAACCTTCACTATTACCGACTAGCTTTTTTAATAATTCAACATATTGTTCTGCAACAACCCCAATAGCAAAGTGGTCTTGAACATGGGTAATCGCAGCACGGGACATTTTTTCATGAAGGGCCGGATTGTCCAAAATATCATATAATTTATTAGTCGCATCATCGACATTTTGCCCATGGTATAGGAGTCCGGTTTCTCCATCACGCACGATTTCTGTGATTGGCATCATTTTTGATGCCACTACGGGAACACCACAAATCATGGATTCAATAAATGTATTGCCAAATGACTCCGATCGTGTCGTTGCAAGGGTACATCCACCTGATTCGCGAATTTTGGCATAGACGTGGGGCATTTGCTGATACGGAATCACAGGAAACCACTTCACAATATCGGTTAACTGTTCCTCCTCCCGCTTGGCGGCAAATTCCTCGCGCTGCACACTTTGAGCGCCGCCTATGACCCAAATTTCGATATCATCGCGCTCACTTTTAATTTTCTTTGCAATTTCTAATAGCATCGGCCAATTTTTCCGTTTATCCAACCGCCCGATATAGGCGACAATTTTTTTATCATTTGGAATAATTGGTGTACTGTTAAAATCAATTTCCTCCTTCGGTAACGCTCTAAAAAATGTTGTATCCACTCCGTTATATATAACTTCTATTGGGATTGTATCGATCAATATGGAGACTAAACGTTTTTGATATTGTGATGGGACGATTATTGTTAACGGTTCAACATTTCTGAAATTTTTCAAGTGGGGAATTAACTTAATTAGCTCTGGTGTCCGAGCCTCAACTATCACGGGACCTTTATACTTTGCTTTTTTAATCCATTTATAGGCAGCGCCTGTGTCGACGACAATAATAGCATCGTAACCGTTCTTTTTTATTATTTTAATAATTTTCTCATCTTCTTTTGTTAAATAAACGGGAGCTACATCTTGCATAATGTGCAACCCGCCATGGTCGGTTGTATATAAGAATTCTGTTTCAATACCATACTTTTTAAAATAGATCGAACGATTTCGCCATCCAGCATTCACCCCGCCAACAGTGAGCAGCCGCCAAATTACAAGTACTTTCATATGCGTATCTCCTCGTTTATTACTGGGGTAGCCTCCTCATACGGCTCAACATCATGATTTTTCCTTCTGTTTAATACCGACGTTTGCGGCGGCCTTTTTCACTAAACGTGACTTTATTCCATTTATTCTGCTGTTGTTTCTGATCCGGAGCATTATCTTTTTTGCCCTTTTCTCCCAGCTTCCCTTTATCAGCAGTCCGAGATTTACCGTACATTTTTCCAATGTCGACTTGTCTTCTTGGCTCGTATGCCCATTTGGGCTCTACCTCATTTTCGAATTCAAACTCACGTCGTTCCCAGTATTCATCGATTTTATCCATAACAACATCAGGATCATGACCGATTGCCAGCATTGTTTTTACCCATTCTTCTTTAAAAACCTTGTGGACTAAACCTTCAAGGGAAGAAAGATAGGTTGAATCATTATTTTTAGTAAGAAGCTTTCGACTTTGTTTTTTTAATTCCTTGCCTTTGTATTGGCTCAGGGTGTTTTGATATATTTCCCGGGATATTTCCTCCATCTGAATATAGTGCTTCCATTCTTCATATAATTCAGGTGCGAGCTCTTTCACATGGGTTAAGAACAATGTTTTATATTCTTCACCTAATGATGTTAATAACTTCCGAGGATAAGGATATACCCGGTCACGCCAAACCGTTCTTGCCACATCAATCACTTTTAAGTTTCCGTCTGCTTGAATGTAAATTTGGCGCTTATGATGGTCAATCCGTTCATAGCCAATTTCTTTAAATTTGATTAGCATCTCAATCAATTTAGCGGAAAGCTCTTTCGTCAAAGGTTGAGATTGCAAATACTCTCGAACATCGACACCTTTCACAATATCCATTGCAATATAAAGTCGCCCCTTTGCGTGGACTTTTGGAAACAGATCACTGTCCTTTCCAAGTGATAAAGCATAATATTCTCGCTCACAATCCTCCTCATTACCGAACACCTTCACACAAATATCGTCCGTAAATTGAAAAACGGCCCCTTGACGGCCTTTCCCCATCATTTTTAACGGCGACTTATTGATGACTTCAACATCTGCATTTTCGATATTTTGAACTTCTATTTTTTTAATACATTTTTGCAAAAATTCAGTATCCACACTATTCACTCCTTCCTAATCAGGATTCCTTTTGCCTATTTCATCGATGTAAAAATCCTTGTTAGAAATTGAAATATAGTCTCCTCCCTATATATAATTCATGAGTACCATAAAATGTAAAGGTAAACATCCATTTTTTTAAAAATAGTTTATGTTCCGGTTTGCTGTTGGGATACATTGGGATTTTTCGGGGGTTATCGGGGGTTATCGAGGTAAGTC
>JAEWMK010000275.1 GCA_023457235.1 Bacillota bacterium | reverse complement strand
AGGACTAATAATAAGACAATCCCAGCTACACCGATCATTTCCGGACTCATGATTGCACCACCTTTACGATTGATCTAACAATGTCTAAGATAAATGTTAAAGTGAAAAACAATGCTCCCACTGTAGCTAAAAATGCAAAAGGATATAACTTCCATCCTAAATCACCAGTTAATTCACCACTGGCCATCAGCCCTTGCGCATATACGAATAATTGCCATGTTGTTACACATAAAAGACTAAAAATAATTAAGGATGTTACCGCATACAAACCATGCTGAACTTTAGCAGGAAAGAAATTTGTTAGGAAGTCAATTTCAATATGATCCTTTTTGATTTGTGCGATTCCGAGACTAAAGAAAACCATGAGAGCTAATGACAATCCCGTTAATTCATAGGCGCCTGTTATTGGCTTATTAAAGAAATTTCTTCCTAATACATCCACTGTCGTCAATACCATCATCAGGAAAACGATTACACAAGAAACTTTGTGTGCAATATTATTAAGTGAAGTAATAAATTTGTCTAATTTATTGGATGGTTCTGCCAGTTTGGTCTTTGTTAAAGTAGCCCCATTAGGAGCTTCTGCTCCTAATGGAAGATTATTTAATTTTATTTCATTTGATTCAGGTTTCATTTATATCACCCATCCTCTATTTTAGGATCATTCTCCACCTTGAACTAATCTTACGAACTCATCATAAATTTCTTGACCAGGTACACCTTTAGCTTCCACATCTTTAATCCATTTTTCAGCTACTACTTTAGCGCCATCTTTAAACTTCTTAAGCTCTTCATCTGGCAATGTAATAAATTCAATACCTTTTTCTTTTGCTTCAGCCTCTGCTAGTTCAGCTTGTTTGTCATAAGCCTCACCAGCTTTTTGAGACATTGGAACACCGATCATACCTTCAATAATTTTTTGATCTTCAGCAGGGACTTTGTTCCAGCTATTTTCGTTCATAACCATGAAGAATAAATTCCCATTGAAATTTCCATATGTTACATAATCAAGTGAATCAAATAAGTTAAAATCTTTTATAGCTGAAAGTGGTAAAACTCCACCATCGATAACTCCTTTTTGTAATGCATCATACATTTCAGGTGCCGGAAGGTTAATAGGAGTTGCGCCCCAAGCTTCTAACATCGCACTTCCCTCTGGATGAGGAGTTTTTAATTTTAAGCCTTTAATATCTGCGAAACTACGAACTGCTTTACCTTTTGTAACAATCATATATGGGTCAACACCGTGGAACCAGAATGGTTTAACATCCGCATATTCTGCTTGAATTTCAGGGAACTTGTCATATAGCTTTTGAGCAACAACACTTAAATCAGCAGCAGTCACATCTCCTTCAGGCAATGGTAAATTCATTACACCGTGAATAGGGAACTTACCAGGCGTATATCCCTGAATACCCCAACCAGCATCCATGATTCCAGCAGATACGTTGTTGTATGATTCTTTAGGTGAACCTAAAGCGCCACCAGGATAAATTTTATAGTTAATACGATTTTCTGTTGCTTTTGCTACTTCTTCAGCGAAAGCCGTCTTAACCGCATGCTGAACGTGGTTTGTTGAATTCTCATGTCCTAATCTAAATTCGATCGCTTTACCTGAAGTTCCATCTTCACCTTCTTTAACAGCATCGCTTGAACTACAAGCTGTACCAACAATCAACATTAATACTAATACGCTTACTACCATTAATCTTGCCTTTACATTTTTCATTGAGTACCCTCCTGATTTAGTAGTTTAACAACCTTTCCTAAATTAAACGCTTACAACCATGGCTTTTTAAACAATTGTTTAATAGATTTTTTAATTTAATAAGTCTATTATTTTAATAAAAAAACAATTTAAAAAATACCCTATTTTCAGAAAAGGGAGCTTAAAAAAAATACATCCCCTTTCTGATTTTTAATATACTTTATTTTTAATTTTTCTTTCGATTTTGAAAAGCTATTAAAGTATTTAGTCTGTGATTACGAACAACTTCTTCAATCTCATGCAACGGCGCATTATCTCTGATTAGGTTCAAAATAGTATCATGTTCTTCGATAGACTGTTTTGCGCGCTGCGGAACAATCGTAAAAATTGAGCGACGCAAGCGATCCAGCCGTTGTTGGGCTTGTCCAATCTGATCAATCAAAAAGGTATTTCCACACTTTTCAAAGATAATCGCATGAAATTTCCGATTATGCTGGCTGATCGTTTCAAACTCAAAATTATTCAGCGCCTCACCCATTAGCTTGTTAAGTTGTTGTAATTCCTCTAGATTTTGGACAGTAATATGTCTAGCACTTAAGGAAGTAGCATATCCCTCTAAAATGGCAATAACAGAGAGAACTTCAACATATTCTGTTTCATTAATTACGCTTACGATTGCTCCGCTATATGGTTTATATTGGATTAAACCATCGGACTCTAGGTTACGAATTGCTTCTCGAATTGGAATTGTACTAGTTCCAAGCTCTTTAGCGAATTGGTCGATGACAAGTCGTGGTCCAGGAACATAAACGCCTTCCAAAATCTTTGAACGTAAAAACTCGTACGCGTATTGCGTTTTACTCATGGTAGTATTTTGATTTAGGTTTTGGTTTGTGTTTTGATTATTTTCCATGTCTTTATCATATATTAAATCATATATGATATCAAGTATTTTTTTATCACTTTTCTCCAAATTTTTACTTAAATCGTTTATGAATATTATTATGTTTATAAGTACCTGCTTCACTAAACTCAACTAATTCCATTGAAAGGGCCAAATATCGTTTTGTGAAAAGTTCAGCAAAATGTTCCTTAATCACCTCAAAAAGTTCATCACATGTAGCTTTTTTATCTTCCTCACTACGACCAGCACCAATTTTAAGCAGTACATGAACAAATGCATCATCTTCCTTGCCATCAGCTACACGATAATCTTGAAGTTCAATCGCTCTTGAGCGTAATCCTCCAATTGGAAATAACGGACTTTTTGAAATAATAACTTCATGAATTCTTTCTAGTAAAATAGGAATATTAGCATCAGCTTTAATATTATTTGTATATTCAATGATAATATGAGGCATATTTTTCCTCTCCCTCTATAATATTGGATGATGTAAATTTATTTTAATTCTTTTTTGTTTAATATAGAATAACCGCGTTGCTTTATGCGCAACAAAATAAAACTTTTTTACAAAAAAATTTAAAGGCACTTCGCTTTTTTAAAACGAGGTGCCTTCCTTGTAACGTTTTATCTACCAACAATTGTATTGACAAGTCGGCCGATAGTGTCGATTTCCGTAACGATTTCATCTCCGACTTCAACATTTACTACACCTACAGGAGTTCCGGTTAAAATAATATCACCTTTGTCAAGAGTCATAAAGCTGCTTAAATACTCAATTAGGGTAGGAATATTAAAGATCATATCTTTTGTATTTCCTTCTTGCGTTATTTTACCGTTTACATATGTTCTAAATGATAAATTCATCGGATCTTCTATATCTTTTGCATCAACGAGCCAAGGACCAAGCGGTGTACAAGTGTCCCTATTTTTCACTTTTAGATTAGGACGGTAATAGTTTTCTAGATAATCACGAATAGCATAGTCATTGGCAACAGTATAACCAGCTACATAATCATAGGCGTCTTCTTGTTTAACATTCCTAGCTTGTTTTCCAATTACAACAGCTAATTCACATTCATAATGCATATTAGTTACATCAGGACGGAATGTTTGTCCTAAATGACCGATAAACGTATTAGGGCCCTTTAAAAATACAAGCGGTTCTGTTGGGGCTTTAAAAGCCAACTCTGCCGCGTGATCTGCATAGTTTAAACCTAAAGCGAATACTGTACGCGGTTCTACTGGGGGAAGCCATACTACTTCCTGTTCCTCAACAATGCGGCCATCATCAAGTTTCAAGCGGCCTTCCATTTCAACAGCTTCATGGATTGCTCCAGAAAAAGCTACACGTGCTTTTTTCATTTTTTTGCACCCCCAACTTGCAGTTCATTTTCGTGAACAATCGTATTTTCCAAAATACCAACCTCGGAAATTTCGATTCGCACTTGATCCCCAGCCTTCGCTAATGGCGCATTCTCTGGAACACCAACCAATAGCACATCGCCTTCATTCAGCGTCATATAGTCTGTTACATCCGCAATTAATTGAGAAACAGAGCGGATTAGGTTAGCTGTAGTGTTTTCCTGACGTAATTCACCATTTATAAAAACACGTACAGACAGTGCATCTGGATTTGCGACTGCTTCACGTTCAATTACCCAAGGACCTACCGGACAAAAACCATCACGACACTTTTGACTAATAGCAGGACGATATACGCTTGCATGAGGGACACTTACATCGTTCACTACTGTATATCCAGCAATATAATCAAGGGCTTCAGCCTTCGCAACTCTTGTTGCTTTCTTTCCTATTACTAATCCTAGTGCTGCACCAATCTCTAATTGGTCAACATTGGCAGGCATTGGAATCGAAGCACCATAGCCGATTACAGTATTAATCGGTTTAATGTAAAGAACTGGCGCCTTTGGGGGGGCTTTATACGGGTCTTCATTTACTGCATCACCCAATGCTTCCATAACCCCTTTATAATTCAACAATGTACCGTAAATCGTACCGGATACCGGTGCTTCCAAATTCAAGTCTTGTAAACTTACATTTTTTCCTTTTACTTCGATTATTCTATTCTGATAATCTATGTTCACTGTTTCTTCTTGTAAAATCCCACTGAATTTCACTTTTCCAGTATTCAATACTTTCACCTCAATTTCTCATTAACTATTAATTTCTATTAAATACAACTAATTTCATTTCAGTCATTTCTTCTACCGCATATTTAATTCCTTCACGTCCAACTCCACTTTCCTTTACGCCTCCATAAGGCATGTTATCAACGCGGAAAGTTGGAATGTCATTGATGATCACTCCACCAACATGAAGCTTCTCTGCAGCATCAAGGGCAGTGTGAATATTTTCAGTATAGATGCCTGCCTGAAGACCGTAACGTGAATCATTTACTAGTTCAATGGCTTCGCCCACTGAGCTAACCTTATTAATATTAACAATTGGAGCAAACACTTCTTGGCAGGAAACCTTTAATGTTTTGTCAGCGTGCAGCACAACTGTTGGCAGAAGTACATTACCTTCCGCGATACCACCTGTAGCGATTTCAGCGCCATTTTGCTTGGCTTCTTCAATCCACTCTAATGT
>JAEWMK010000274.1 GCA_023457235.1 Bacillota bacterium | reverse complement strand
CGGTAATGCCTGCTGCTGATTCCACTGATGCCACGGTTGGACTTGTTCCAAAAATCCCAGATGATAAAACTGATACCGCTGTAGCTTGGAGTGATTTCTTACTGCTTTCTGGACGGTTTAACATATTACTATGTCCATGAATTAAACCAATATTTTCAAATACAACCACCATCGCTAAAGAAATTGAAGTGAGCCAGAAAACAATATTTCCCGCTTGTGCCCATGAAACCTTCCCAAACACGCCAAGGTACTCTTGAAATGATGGCATTGAAAGAGAAATTCCCTCGAAGGTATCTCCCCCGAACCAAATCGATAACAACGATGTTATCACAATACTTAATAGTAGATTTCCCGGCACATTTTTAACAAATAATAACACCGTAATAATCAGACCAATAAATGTTGTGAGAGCACGGGGACTGCTTAAATCACCGATTGCAAGCAACGTATACTCTGAACTCGTAATAATACCTGCATTGTCAAATCCAATTAAAATCAATAAGATTCCAATCCCAATCGTTATAGCTTCCTTTAAGGAATCAGGAATGGAGGTCGTTATTACTTTCGCTAATGGTGTAAATGCGATACAAACGAAGATCAATCCCGAAACGAAAACCATCGCCAGCGCTTCCTGCCAAGTAAATCCACCAGATTGCACGATGGTATAAGTAAACATCGCATTGATACCCATTCCAGGAATAAGTAGCATAGGGGTATTACTCCATAAACCGATGATTAAACATCCCAAAAAACTAGATAAAATAGTCGCAATAATTCCCGCTTCCATCGGAATCCCGGCAACTGCCAAAATCGTCGCATTGACTATAATGATATAAACCACAGTTATATATGAAATAAAACCCGCAGAAAATTCTTTTGCAATTGTTGTACCATGCTGTTCTAATTTAAAAAAACGTTCCATGTTATTCACCTTTTCTATCTGCCGTTAAAAACGTTACTTATCATAACATGGACTTACACTATATGAAAAATATATAATTTGTATAGAAACCATACTTTTTACGAATAGAAGGCGCAGGTGAATTCAATGGATATTAAACAATTACGGTATTTTATAGCGATAGCTGAAGAAAAAAATATAACGGCCGCAGCAAATCGACTGCATATGTCACAGCCACCACTTAGCATGCAGTTGAAACAATTAGAGGAAGAGCTAGGTGTAAAATTGTTCGAGCGGAATGGAAAGAGTATGGAATTAACCGATAAAGGCAACGTGCTCTATAAAAGGGCTTTACATCTTGTGAACAGTGTCGAGGAAATAAAAAATGAACTACAAGAAACAGAAGAGGGCAAAAAAGGCGTACTTGCTGTGGGGATCAATACTTTATCTGTCTCGGGTTTTTCCGAAATGCTTCAGTCCTTCCACAAAAGATTTCCAATGGTTTCCTTAAAAATTGTACAAAATGACTCTTTTTATTTAGCAGAAATGGTTAAATCAAGAGCCATTGAAATGGCATTTGTCCGCCTTCCACTTGAACAGCGTGGTTTGACTTATCATCACCTTTTGAATGAGCCCTTTGTTTTCGTTAGCAATAAGGAAGTAAACATTATATCTTTAAAAGATGTTTCGAATATACCCCTAATTATCCCTAGTACGGAGGGCTTGGGTATCTATAATACGATCTTTGAAGCATTTTCTCGTGAACAGCTAGAGCTAACAAGCATTGCGGAGTGCTCTGATATGCATGTCTTAATGGAGATGGTAAAAGGCGGTATGGGAGCAACAATCGTGCCGAAATCTGTTCTAGACGTCTATGGAGATAAAAGTCTCTACTCTACACCAATTAGGGATGCCAATATGATCTCTTCCTTGGGCATTGTTTGGCTTGAACATCATTTTTTAACTACTCCTGCTAAAAATTTCATAAAGTTAGTTAAAGAAGCATTAACATAAATAACGGCAATAAGTTTCCGATATCATCAGAAGGTCAAATTAGCAAACTCATTCAATGCTAAAGACAAACACTCATCATCCAAAACTTTCGGGATTATTGGATTTAAATAAACATTAATTAAAATCAGAATTTGGATATTGGCCCCCGCAATTGACATAGTCTTGTATAAAACTTAAACTTCTACTAAATCATAAGATGAAAGGATGATTGATAATGAGTACCGAACAACATCCATCGAACCTCTCCAATAAAGAGAAAGCAGTCTCTTTTCTACAACTCGTAGCATCTGGAAAAGTTCGTGAAGCATACCAGAGTTACGTAAGTCCTGACTTTTGCCACCATAACCCGTATTTCCGTGGGGATGCGGAATCACTCATGATTGCGATGGAAGAGAATGCAGCCCAAAATCCAAACAAGATCCTTACGGTAAAACAAGCAATTCAAGAGGGAAAGACCGTTGCCGTTCATTCCCATGTCAAGCAAAATTCAAATGATCGTGGAGGGGCTGTTGTACATATCTTCCATTTCGAAGATAACCAAATCGTTGAAATGTGGGATGTTGGCCAACCCATACCAGAGGATTCTCCCAATGAGAACGGAATGTTCTAAAGGCAACAACCTAATGGTTTGTTGCCTTTGTTTAGATCCTATTACTGTTTTGACTGTTTCACAAAATCTATAAACGCATCTATCCTACTGTCTAAGAATTTAAGTGTTTCTTCGTCAACCAACTGACCTGTCGGTTCTTCAAACTTCTGATTTGCAAAATTAATTAGAACTTCATTTCCGGCCCCTGGTGGAAGAATTTTGGCTTGAATGCCGGAAGATGCGAGAATTTCACGTAAATGTGCTTGGGCACGAATCGTACCGAGCATCCCAAGTGTAACGCCAAGAGGCATAACTGGTTTACCAATAAAAACCTTGTCCACTCGTGAAGCCCAATCCAAAGCATTCTTTAAAACGCCTGGGACTGACCAGTTATATTCAGGTGTAATAATAATGATCCCATCAGCATTTGAAACCGCTTCTTTGAAATCCTTAACAGCTTGTGGCGGGTTGTTTTCCTCATCTTGATCATAATGAGGCAAAGAACGGATATCAGCAATTTGCATGTTGAACTTATCCTTATATCGTTCTTCCATAGTTGTAGCCAGCCGCATATTATAAGAATTTTTTCTTAAACTACCTACGATTGTAACAATGTTCATCCACTTACCTCCAAAATTTCAAATTATATACATTCTCCTTCTTTAACGTTATATTAGGGCTGATTCCCCTGTCAAATTTTCTGCTTTCTTCACTTTTTTGGTTAAAATTCTCTTTGAAAAAACATAGTGATATTGTTGCCAATCATGAGGTGAATTTAGTATGCTTTTTAATACGAAAGCTTTTTTTATTATCTTTTATAAAAAATATTGAAACCTTGCATATACTAGACCCGTAATACAGTTAAAAGCTAAACAAAAGGATGGAGTGTTTTCCTTTGTTTGAAATCGTTGAATTTCTTGATATAATTAGCGCCTATCCCCTATATACCGGCATATTGCTGGGGTGGTTTCTTGTTCATTTATCCTACTCCGACAATAAACAAAAGTTCAGCAAAGATCATTCACTTTTCAGCAATAGAGTAAGGTTACGTAGTGAAACTTTACAAATAAAACTTGAAATAAGAATAAATCCAGTGATTACCTGGTTATTTAAAGCGATTAAAAAATATGAACGTGACGGAGATGACGATAGTACGATTTCTTCCTTTAATTTTATTTAAAATAAAATATTAGGAGGAATTGTATTGTTCCAAACTCTACTTGTTAACCCATTTTTACAGGCCATTCACGGGATTGCCGTTATATTTAATGATAACTACGGTATTTCAATTATCGTTATAACACTAATAATCAGGATGATACTAATGCCATTTATGTTAAAGCAATATAAAAATCAACAATTGTTAAAATCAAAAATGGAAAGTATTAAGCCTGAAATGGATAAGATCCAAGAGAAAATAAAGAATTCAAAAGATAAAGAGGAACAGCAAAAACTTCAACAGGAAATTTTCGCACTTTATCGACAGCATGGGGTCAATCCATTAAATATGGGATGTCTGCCCCTTCTTATTCAAATGCCAATCCTAATGGGCCTATATTATGCGATCCGAGGTTCTCATGATATCGCAACCCATTCCTTCTTGTGGTTCAGTCTCGGACAACCAAATCTAGGTATTACTTTAATTGCAGGTATCGTTTACTATATTCAATTTAAGGTAACACAGCATACTTTACCGGAGCAGCAGCAGAAACAAATGAAGATTATGGGGTTGCTTTCCCCCATCATGATTATTATTTTTTCTATAAACTCTCCGGCTGCCTTGCCATTATACTGGGCTGTTGGCGGAATATTTTTAGTGTTTCAGTCACTGATAAGCAGAAAAATATATAGCCCGTCTAAAGGTATGAAAGACCTTGGAAATGAAATTGGTTAAAAAATAATATATTAAAAACATAAAAGCCGATCTCGATTTGAGGTCGGCTTTTTGTAAGTTACTGTCCTTGCATTAATTGTGACTTTAGCTGTTGAATCACTTGCTCAGAAGCAGGTGCAGCAGGTTTGTAATACCCCTTCTGAAGTGCATAACTATATATTGTTCTTTGCCGTGATTCATCCTGATTTCTCATTTGAATCAAGGTTTGTCGTAATTCTGAATTATTGGATTCACTAATCATATGGGCATATCCTGTTAAACTTGCATTTAAGCCCGCTAAGTAATCACTCACCATTTCCTTATCCTGAAACATCCTAAACCCCTCCTACCCTAAAAATGTCATTAATTGTTGTTGTGATTGTTTGGCTGCTTGGGCATCTCTTTGTAAAATTGCTTTCAATTCAGGGTCTGTACAATTTTGTGCATAAGTTTCCAACTTTTTAGAAATCAAACCATGCCCCCCGATAAGATGGCGCAAATTCTCTACTTCTAGTTCTGTTAAATTGTTCATAACACGCAAAACCTCCTTAAAAAATTCTGTTTTATTTTCCCCAACTTTATAAGATTTATTACTACTAAGTAAATTTGTTCATATTTTCGCAAATTTTATACAGCTAATTATTGGAAATTACTTTACAATTAAATTGTAATAATTTAACTATAGGGTAACGGAAAGGAGCTTTAGTTTATGTCACTAACAACATTTAAAGCAACCGCACATTTACAAAAAGGAGTCCAAGTAAAGGTAAACTCTAGGAATTTTGAAATTATTGTAGATGAACCAAAAGAATTAGGTGGCACTGATACTGGAATGAATCCAGTTGAAATGGTATTATGTGCACTTGGGGCCTGTCAATCTATTGTAGCTGCAAGTTTTGCCAAAAAATTCGGAATAACATTTACCGATTTCCGAGTTGAATTAGAAGGAGACCTTGATCCAGATGGATTTATGGGAATATCCGATGTCCGTAAAGGATACAGCGAAATTCGTTATAACATTCATATCGAAACAGATGAACCAAGAGAAAAGGTTGAAAAATTTGTTGAGTTCATTGAAGCAACTTGTCCCGTAGGCGATACTATTGCCAATCCTGTAACTACTAAATTAAATAATATTATTATTGAAAGTAAAAAAACACCAGATTAATACAAAAAATATGCTCACAATCGTTGTTTAACAACAATGTGAGCATTTTTTTATGGGACACAGTTCCCGACCCTGTGTCCCACCCTTTAAAATAAGTACTCTTTACTTGAAGAAGAATTAACTCAATAGCTTGTTAGAAATACTTTCCCTTTAGTTTTTTTAGAAGATTCAACAACATCAATAGCCTTTTTTACATCAGATAAGTCATACTGAGAATCTACCATCATCAAACGTAATTTTTTATCAGCTACTTGCCTTATTAAATGACTAAAAGTTTCTTGCCATTTATCTGCCGAAACATTTTTATTCCAATTCCGTAAATGAAATATATTAGCATTCACTTTGGCTTTATTTACAATATCAGCCCAGTTTACTTGTACCCCTGATAAAAGACCAATAGTTAAAAAGTTCCCATTAGGGTGAACACAAAAAGCCAAGTCGTTTCCAGATGAACCTCCAACGGAATCAATCGCAGCATCTGCACCCATTCCATTTGTTAATTCCATAACTGTTTCGTGGAGTGGAATTTTAGAAGTATCTATTACATAAGAAGAGCCGAGATGAAGTAAATCTTCTGTATATTTATTATTTCTCGTCACTGCAATCAATCGAAAACCTAAAATCTTAGATAATTGAGCAAAAATATGCCCAATAGCAGATCCGCACGCATTAACCAATAAAACATCATTCGGTCTTAATTTTAATACTTCCGTACAAACCACCCATGCTGTAATTGGATTTATATACATCTGTGCTGCCGTAAAATCATCAATAGTATCAGGTATGCAAACTGCATATTCTACTGATGTTTTAACGAATTCTTGCCACGTACCTTCCCCACGTAAAGGTAATACACGTTTACCAATAAGATTTTTAGAAACTAAAGGACCTATTTCTTCTACAATACCTACTCCTTCATAACCCGGAATATTAGGTAAAAAAATTCTGTGAGCATAAGATCCTCTAATCGGTATTAAGTCAGAGGGATTTATTGGGCGAGCTAACATACGTACAAGAACTTCATTATCTTTTGGTGGTTCAATAGCTTTATATTCAACTTTTAGCACATCTTTAGGACTACCGAATTCGTAGAATTTAATACTTTTTGCATCCAAAACTATTAGTCTCCTTAATCAAAGTAATTTATTTAATTATATCACCTTCAATTAACGACCTTCAGCTTTACTTATTCTATTTAATGGCCTTAAATGAAAATAAGCGCTGATCCTAATTACAGATAAACGCCCTATAATGGAATAACAGGAGAGTTCTATTTAGTTAGTTTAGTTAAATAAATCCAATAATAAGAAAAAAGCCGATTGCAATTGCAAACAGCTTTTTTCTCTAATGAAGTTTTAGATCTCTACAGTTTGTGAAGTTATTTCTTGGGAAAACGTTATATTTTTAAATTTTCTATATTCATTTGTATATTCCTTCTATTGGATTTAATATACTTTGTAAATATAATACGCACTAATGGCCCCATAATAATGATCTGTAAAGGTAGTGCCATAATCAAGTTCTTACCAAAAACTGCAAAATAATCTACAACCACTGAGTTAGAAGTAAAACCATTATGAATATAAGTTGAAGCTAATCCGTAAATAGACATAAAAAACGCCATTCCTAAAACCATACATATTGATACGGCTAGGATTGTATAGTGTTTCTTAGTTGTATTTACAGCTAATTTCAATGCTATCTTTTTAGCATTTGGCCCAACGATAAACATATCAAGTATAAAAGCAATGACAAACCCAATAAAAAAATCAGATATTCCTTCTATAAAAGTCATTTTCCCGATTGTTCCATTAAGGTAAAAATTATATATAGTCATAACTAGTACCATCCCAAAACACATTATTAATCCAAATTGTAAACTTTCTTTCTTAGTTGTTGGCAATTCCATCATCCCTTCTTTTTTCCCACCTTTGTAGTATAGGGATAGTAAGAACCTCCTCGTAAGTGAACATTTTGTGAACAAAGATGTTGAATGATTCATTTTAGCCTTAACTATTATCAACAAAACTGCAATCTAGCTTAAGTAACCCTAATAAAAAGAGCGCATTACCTTGTTCTAGGTTAGCGCCCGTTTGCTGAAGATCTTAACATTAAAGAATAAATACTTCATCACTATTTATAATTATACTATCGCACCCTGTTAGTGTAGATGTATAATTTCACAATCTAACAAAAACTTGTAATGAGAATAAAATTATTTCTATATCTTGCTGTTACATTCAATTTTTGACGTTTTAAAAAAATAATGAGTTATAGTGGAGTTATTTGATATAAAGACAGAGCCTAGCTCATTAAGCTACTGAAATCAAACAAATAGGAGAGCATCAATGGAAAATACTATTAGAAAACAAATCTTTGAACTCATTGATTCAGATTATCAAAAGTTTTCAGCCGCGCTCATACCCAATATTAACAATGTTTTAGGTGTTCGGCTGCCAGAACTTCGAAAAATAGCCAAAAAAATATCTAAGGGTGATTGGCGTACTTATCTTGAGACCGCAGAAGATGAATATTTTGAGGAAATCATGCTGCAGGGGATGGTCATTGGTTATGTTAAGACGGATATTGAAGAGATCCTATCTTATGTGGCTGCTTTTGTGCCCAAAATTGATAATTGGTCGGTATGTGACAGCTTTTGTACAGGTCTTAAATTTACAAAGGACCATAAGGAACGTGTATGGGCGTTTTTACAACCTTATCTGTCCTCTAAGAAAGAATATGACCTCCGGTTTGGTGTAGTCATGCTTCTCAACTTTTACATTGAATCAACATATATCGACAAGGTATTAACCCTTCTAGACAGTGTAAATCATGAAGGGTTTTATGCCAAAATGGCGGTTGCTTGGGCTGTCTCTATCTGTTATGTGAAAATTCCTGATACTACAATGGAATATTTAAGAAACAACACGCTAGATGATTTTACGTATAATAAAGCTTTGCAAAAAATTACTGAATCTAATCGAGTGGATAAGGAAACTAAAAGTCTCATCCGTAGTATGAAACGGAGAAAGGAAAGTAAGAATGAGTCAAAGAAATTGGAACGATATGAAAAATAAGTTGGCTTATAAATGTTTACGTCTTTCTTATCATTTCAATTTCACCTTCTTCCACGTTGCATATTTCTCAGGTAAACAAACGGCACACGGTCTGAAACCTGCTGTGATCGACGTTTGTTCATCGGCAAAAAATACACGGTGTTTTAAATAACCCAATTTCCCCATTCCCCTTCTCGAAAAAGAGATACAGACATTTGGCGTACATAACAATAGGAACACCCAAAGGAACAGCCCGTATAAGGGTTCAGTGAATGAGTATATCCCGAAAGAAAGCCTGTTCCTTTATTTAAAATGGTTTTAGGGTTTTTATAGAACAATTCGCTTTTCATGGGTAAACCTCGCTTCCAATCATTGTACAAGAATTTTACTTATTGCTAGATGAACCCTGTCTTTCTAAATCCAAAAGCTTTGTCTTCATATCTAACCCACCACGATAGCCCGTTAACGCTCCATTTTTTCCTACTACACGATGACATGGAACAGTGATTAAAACTGGATTAGCTCCGATGGCTGTACCTACAGCACGAACTGCTGCCGGCTTATTAATAAATTTTGCAATGTCAGAATAAGACTTCGTCTGTCCATATGGAATCTCACATAATGCATTCCAAACTGCATGCTGGAATGATGTCCCATTGTAATCAAAGGGGACAGAAAAGGTTTGCCGTTTCCCTTCAAGATACTCAATGATTTCAACTACATAAGGTTCGAGCTTTTCATCATCTTCAACAAGAGGACTTCCAAGAAAGCGTTTCATAGCCCATTCAGACAATTCCTCAAATAGTTTGTTCTGTGAGCCAACAAACACAAGCCCCTTAGATGTCGAAGCGATATATAAATTCCAATCTTTATACTTTAGCAAAGACCAATAAAGTGTTGGTTTATTCTCTGATCTCATTTTAAATTTCCTCCGTTTTTTTCATTGACCGATGTAATTCACGATATTGTGCTGGTGTATGTCCGTTTTTCTTTCTAAATAGAGTAATAAAATAGGGCGTGTTAGGCATTCCTACACATATGGAGATATCCTCAATCGCTTTATTTGTTTGAATCAGGTACTCTTTAGCTGCGTTTAATCTAACCTGTTGTATATATTCTACTGGCGTGATGCCTGTAATCTTTTTAAACGTTCGATGCAAATGATAGGGACTCCCGTGAGCAATATCTGCTAACGTTTCTAGCGTTAACTTTTCTGTATAATTCTTATCAATGTATTCCGTGATAAGAGCCACCCATTCACTATCAGGTAATTTCTCATTAGTAGGCTTGCATCGTTTACAAGGGCGAAAATTTGCACGGAGAGCTTGTTCTGCGTTTGGAAAAATACGTACATTTTCTTTTTTTGGAACGCGGGATTTGCAAGACGGTTTACAGAAGATACCAGTGGTTTTTACAGCATAGAAAAATTGATCATTATACGATACATCATTGTCTATGATTGCTTGCCACTTTTCATCTGTCATCATGTCCATGTCATTCAAAATTCCATGTTCATGACTCTCTTGATATTCATTATTAATATTGTCCGGCATTCGCTTCACCTCTTCTTACATTATATCCCCTATAAATTTAGAATGGATGATTTCAGGTATAAAATAGCAAGATATTGAAATTTATAATTTACTTAGAATCATGAAAAATGATCCCAAGACCGAATCGTTCTCCAGAGGTAACCGTACTTACTCCATGACGAACTGTATTTTTGTAATAGCCTTTTTTACCAATGGTCGGTCTATGGTTAGTAGGAAAGATAAGCGCACTGCCTTGATCTAAAGTAATCACATGTCCTCTGCTCTGCGCACGAGGAATTTGTTCTACTAGAAAGGATTTGCCACCCGTATAATCTTTATCTCTTTGATTTAATACAAATACTACTTGAAACGGGAAAAATACGTCTCCATATAAATCTTGGTGCAACATTAGAAAAAATAAGACTATAAGAATGTAATAGCAAGATAACGAAATATATTAAGATGATTATTTGATAAACTAAAATCCCATTGGTATACGTTTTGTTTCGAATTGTGCAAAGGAAAGAAGAATGAAAAAATGACAGAGCATGAAATCAATGACGATATTGTTATTACATTGCCTGAAGAGTTTGACTTCTATGTGAACCTTGGCTATCTAACAAGGAAAAAAAATGAATGTATGTATGAAATCGAGAATGGTATTATTACAAGAGTCATAGTCATTGGAGAAATCCGGTTTTTGGTACAGATAAGCGTAATCGATAATAAGCAGATGATTGTTCAATTCCTAAGTGATTCGAGACCTACTGAAG
>JAEWMK010000273.1 GCA_023457235.1 Bacillota bacterium | reverse complement strand
GCTTCCCGCATTGCAAAAACAGGTTCATACCCCATCCCATAGGAATATGATTTAACAATCCCCTACGAAAATGGGCCTCCGCGGAAGAAGGGTCAACGCCCACATGCCTTTGTGGATCGCCCTTCGACCTTAACTCCCAGCATCAACCCAAGGCTGGGCGCCTCAAGCCAACACAAGGAACTTCATCGATGTGCCCTTTAGCGGATTTTTAGGCCCGCCTTCAGAATTAGTAGACTGACTAGAATACTGCACCACTCCAATTGTTACTATGTATTTTACCATAAAGCTTACAAATCCTCAATGATCACGGTTAACAATATAGTCTGCTATTTCAAGCAATAAATCAGACTCAACATTTGCTTTTTCTAACCACTCTTTAGCTGATGTTAGGTGATCGTTGCACTTATTCTTTGCACCTTCTAATGTTAGTAATTTTGGGTATGTGCTCTTGTCTTTGCCTACATCGCTGCCAACTGGCTTACCAATTTGCTTTACATCCCCTTCAATATCTAAAATATCATCTTTGATCTGAAAGGCTAGACCAAGATGTCTCGCAAATTGATCAAGACATTCTTGCTGATCCTTAGAAGCACCAGCAATGATTGCCCCAGCAACAACCGCAAATCTGAGTAATTTTCCGGTTTTATGTTCATGAATATATTCGAGTTCCTCTACATTTAAATCTTTTTGTTCACCCAACAAATCAGCGACCTGTCCACCAACCATACCACTTGGTCCAGCAGCTTGGGCTAGAAACGCGATAATATTAGCCTTTAACGTATCGGAAAGTTCCTTCGATTTAGCGATAATTTCGAAGCTATGTGTGAGGAGTCCATCACCTGCTAAAATCGCAACAGCTTCTCCGTAAACCTTGTGATTAGTCGGTTTTCCTCGGCGAAGATCATCGTCATCCATACTAGGTAGATCATCATGAATCAAAGAATACGTATGAATCATTTCAAGCGCACAGGCTACGTCAATCCCCAATTTTTCATCCTTACCAAAGGCATGTAGTGTTGCAAATAAAAGAATAGGACGAAGTCTTTTTCCACCGGCGTTTAAAGAATAAATCATAGATTCCTTAATAATCTCTGGAGCCTCGATCTTCTCGATATAGGATGGCATAATCGTGTCCACCCATTGTTTGTTTTCTTTTAAATAATTGCTTAGTAACTTGGTCATGCTTCTCCCCCATCTTCCTCTAAAACAAATGGCTTCATTTCTCCATCTTCTTCGAGAATTTGCTCCATTTGTTTTTCTACTTGTTGAAGTTTATCATGACAGATTTTCGATAAGCTCATCCCTTTTTGGAAATATACAATCGCAGCTTCTAAAGGTACATCTCCTTCTTCAAGCTTTTCGACAATCTCCTCAAGGTCTTTCATTGCTTGTTCAAAACTTAACTTTTCTTCTTCATTCATTTATTTTCACTCTCCTCTACACCCCACACCTGACAATCAAGGCTACCATCTGTTAAACGAACTTTTATTGTATCACCAGGTCCAATTTGGTTAATCGATTTAACAAGCTTTTGTTTTTCATTATAAACTAGACTGTAACCCCTCTCCATCACTTTTAATGGATTTAAGGCATTTAGCGTGGTCACTGTATTACTAAGCTGCAACCGTTTATCATTTATTCGTTTCATTGCCGCCCTTTCCAACCCACGAATAAGACGCTCCAAGCGTACGTTTTCACGGCTAATTTGGGCAGCCGGATGGGATTTCTTTAATCTTGTTTTCAGTTGGATGAATTTATCCTTTTTCGTTTCAAGCTTGCGGGTCATTTCTTTAGAAAGCTTGTCAAACAACCTATCCAATTCTTGCTCCTTTTGATTGACAAGCTGTCTCGGATAGCGGAAAGCATATGACTTTTGTAGATTCTGCAAATTTTTTTTCCGAGCAGTTATTCTTTCGTTCATGGCTCTGATCATTCTACCCTTGGTCACTGCTAATCTTTCTAGCAATTCTTCAAGGTGAGGAACCGCTAGTTCCGCTGCCGCAGTTGGGGTTGGAGCCCTTAAGTCAGCGACAAAATCAGCAATTGTAAAGTCTGTCTCATGTCCGACTGCCGAGATGATCGGAATGATCGATTCAAAAATAGCCCTGGCCACTATTTCTTCATTAAAGGGCCAGAGATCCTCAATCGAGCCGCCCCCACGACCAGAAATGATCACATCAAATCCTCCAATGTGATTGGCATGTTGAATCGCCTTCGCTATCGAAGCTGCGGCTTGTTCCCCTTGAACTAAAACCGGAAGGATCGTAACTCGGGCAATTGGGAAGCGCCGCTTTAGTGTCGTTAAAATATCCCTAATCGCTGCACCTGTTGGAGACGTAATAACACCGATATGTTCCGGATACTTCGGGATCGCTTTTTTCGTTTCATGGGCAAACAGTCCTTCAAGCTCGAGCCTTTTTTTCAGTTCTTCGAAGGCTAAATAAAGATTACCAACTCCATCGGGCTGCATTTCTTTAGCATAGATCTGATATTGTCCATATGCTTCATAAACGGTTACTTCACCGCGAATGAGCACCTTCATACCGTCTTCAGGTTTAAACTTTATATAACGATTATCACCAGCAAACATGACGCCTTGAATTCGGGTATTTTCGTCCTTTAACGTGAAATACATATGTCCACGGCTATGCCATTTGAAATTAGAGAGCTCTCCTTTAATCCAAACCTCTTGCAAATGTGGGTCCGTATCAAACTTTCTTTTTAAATAGCGGGTTAATGCCGTAACCGTTAAAAATCTTTGCTCGGTCATGAACGAACTCCAATTTTTTGTTTTGCTGATTCAATTGTATTATATAAAAGCATTGTAATTGTTAATGGACCAACACCACCTGGTACAGGTGTAATGTAGCTTGCTACTTCAAGTCCTTCATCAAAGATAACATCCCCACATAATTTCCCAGTTTCCAGGCGATTTACTCCAACATCAATGACAACAGCGCCTTCTTTAATATGATCCTTGCCGATGAAATTTGCTCTACCAACAGCAACAATAAGAATATCAGCTTGAGTCGTAATTTCTTTGAGATCTTTTGTTCTTGAATGACAATATGTAACTGTAGCATTTTCATTTAAAAACAATTGTCCAACCGGTTTGCCAACGATATTACTGCGTCCAACAACAACAACATGCTTTCCTTCAATATCGATATTTTGCAATTGGACCATTTTTAAAATCCCAAACGGTGTACAAGGAAGAAATGCTTTTTGACCAGTCATCATTCTACCAACATTAATAGGGTGAAATCCGTCAACATCCTTTTCAGGTGAGATTCTTTCAATTACCTTTTTCTCTTCGATATGATTAGGTAAAGGCAATTGCACTAAAATCCCATGAATCGAATCATCGTTATTTAATTCGTCGATCATACCAAGAAGTTCTTCTTCCGTTAATGTAGCCGGTACTTCAATAGAACGATTGTAAATGCCCACTTCCTCACAGCCTTTTTTCTTACCCTTTACATAGGAATGGGAAGCAGGATCATCTCCAACTAGGATTACAGCTAATCCAGGGGTTACCCCTTGACTTTTGAGGTTTTGTACTTCTTCTTTCATTTCCTCTCTAAGCTTGGTAGCTATTTCTTTTCCACTAATAATTTCCGCTGTCATGAAAAATCCCCCTATAATTATTTTTGCTCTAATTTATTTTTAATTTTCGATAGTACGCTGTTAATAAATTTACTAGAAGTATCATCACCGAACTTTTTGGCTAACTCAATTGCTTCATCCATTGACACACTATAAGGAATATCCTCCAAGAATATCAGCTCATATGTAGCCATTCGTAAAATGGAGCGGTCAATATTACCTAATCGTTCAATTGTCCACTTTTCTAAATTTTCGCTTATATGCTTGTCTATTTCAATGATATTTTTTGTTGTTCCTATATCAAGATCCTCTAAAAACGGATCACTTTCATCATCTTCTAATGTGTAGCGGATTGCTTCAATAGGTTCAATTTGGC
>JAEWMK010000272.1 GCA_023457235.1 Bacillota bacterium | reverse complement strand
TTAAAGCAAGTGTGGTGGCCTTTATTTTACCATTTCCGAAATCTTCATCCAGAATATGAAATCGATGATTTCAAGGATGGTAAAAGGTATTTGGATTTTGCTTATATTCGTCCTGCTATCCGGATTTGCCTTGAGGTCGACGGGTATGGCCCTCATTTAAAGAACATAAGCAGATGGCAATTTTCCGATAGTCTTGAACGTCAAAATCAGTTGGTGATTGACGGTTGGACCGTGATCCGCTTTTCTTATGACCAAGTTAATGAGAAGCCTCGTCGATGCCAACAGATTGTTCAGCAAGTGATTGGCCGATGGCTGGGTGATGAACTGGACCAGACCTCTCTGTCCATTATCGAGAAGGAAGTGCTTCGGTTAGTGATTCGAAAAGGAGAAGACATATTCCCAATTGAAGTTGAAAAGTATATGAAGCTAAGTGACAAGACGGTAAAAAAAATACTTTCTCAACTAGTCGATAAAAAGATGCTGATTCCTGCATCTGGGATCATGAGAATCCGCTCTTATCGGTTGGGGGATCAGGTTAAGCACCCAATCTAATAAATAGCCGGACAAATTTCGCTTAATTAGCAAATAGCATTGAAAATAGTTTAAATAGACGGAGAGATTCCTCCTATTGAAACAAAAAACGCTAAAATGGGGGATTTTGATTTGCATAATCGGAAAATCTCCCCTTATATCCCCCGAAATGAGTTCAATTCTGCATCTAACCGAAAAATCTCCGCTTATATTAGTTCGCTGGTTCCTTAATTAAGGACATACCTTCTTATTTTAAGCGAAGTGAGAGAAATATCTTCATTTTGCGTTATTTGATATTCAAAATCCATAAGAATCTCAATTTGATGAATAACGGTGAGTCTTACCCTAAATAGAGGCGGGTTTAAATGAATATATGCCCTTCATACTCCAATATATCGTTTGGCTATACTTACCCAATCATAGGAAATACTTTATTCTTAATAAGAGAGTATATCTAAGTAAAATGGGAAGTGAGAATCACCTATGTATAAGGTTGGTATTGTAGGGCCTGCGCGCTCTGTTGGAACAATTTTACACTAAGCAAGAGAATTTAAATCAAATCTATCCTTTGTCGGCTATTCTTATAATATTGTAAATGAAACAACGGATATACTAGAAAGGCATCATAGTAATGTCGACTTTTGGTTATTTTCAGGCTATATCCCTTATAAAATCGCTCAACAATCAAAGTATTTTTCTAAGAATAGAATGATTAATAGGATTCATGGTTGATACATTCAATGGGTCTTATAATGCAGCAATGTGGTTGTTAGTGGAGATTTCCGTTATTTGTGTAGGTGCGATTCTTTCTATCTCCCCAAAGAGTCAAGTTAAAAAGGAGGAGGTTGTACATGAGTACAGTGCATAATGCATTATTTAACGTAACTGATTTTCTTCAAGAAAATAAGAATACGTTTACAACAATTAGTGATAAAATCTGGGCAAAACCAGAATTACATTTTAAAGAAAAATATGCGGTTTCAGTAACGGAGGAGGCATTAAAAGCTGAAGGATTTGCCGTTGAAAAAAATGTAGCAAATCTTGAAAATGCGATTATGGGCAGCTTTGGTAGTGGTTCAACTGTTATTGCATTTTTAGGTGAATACGATGCCCTTCTATTTTTAAGGAAATAAAGTTATTTTACTCTATCCAACGTTACGGTAAGCCGTATCATAAGTAACTGCAAAGGAAATTTGCTTAAAATTGAGAAACTCATATCTGAGTTCGTAATATGAAAACAATATTTGGTTGCGGGGGAGGTTGGGAAGCATGAAGAAGACAGATCGCATGTTGGCCATTGTGATTGAGTTGCAACGTAAAGGGGGTTTACGTGCTGAGGATTTGGCATCTATATTCGAGACAAGTGTAAGGACTATCTACCGTGATATTCAGGCTCTTAGTGAAGCTGGTGTACCAGTGATAGGAGCCCCAGGTTTGGGATATTCCTTGATGGATGGATATTTTCTTCCACCGATTAGTTTCACGGCGGAAGAAGCAGTTGCATTGCTAGTAGGTGCGGATTTTATCAAGCAAAGATTTGATGATGATTATGGAATCAGTGCTCAAACCTCTTGCGGAAAAATTGAGGCTATTCTACCTGAGACTGTTCGCAGAGAAACATCTCGGGTGCGTAAGACTATCCGGTTGCTTTCTTCTGGTGAACTTGTTTCTTGGGGAAAGGAGAAGGAATACATCGTAATGGTGCGTAGAGCAATATTGGAGGAGCGGAAAATAAGCTTTCATTATTCAAAAAGCATACCGGAAGTGGATGGGAACCGACAAAGCTTTCGTGTTGTAGCACCTTATGGGCTTGTGTTGGTTCAAGGGTCATGGGTACTGATTGCACATTGTGACCTTCGTCAGGGAATGCGTCATTTCCGGTTATCTAGGATGACGAGGCTTACTATTTTGGAAGAGCGATTCAAAATTCCTACTGATTTTAATTTGTCCGATTACGAGCCTCCGGATGATCGCAATCTGCGTGTGGTCATTAAGATTAACCCTGAAATTGAAGATAAAGTAAAGGAATCGAACAACTTTTACATGGAAGCAATAGAGGAGCATGAGAATGGTTTACATGCAACTTTTCGAGTTCGTCAGCCTGACGAACTACTACATTGGGTACTCGGCTGGGGTGCAGATGTGGTTGTATTGGAACCAGAAACCTTTCGAAATCGAATCCGTGAAGAAGCCGAAAAAATGTTGAAACGCTACTGACATACAGCTGTCAGTAGCGTTTTGTTATAGTCAGACTATATCAAGATAAAGGAGTTGTTTGACATGAATACAACTAAAGCATTACAGCAGTTTAAAAACATAGCGTTTCATTATCTTCATGAATTGGAAAATTTCAGTATGGAGCAATTGGAGCGGCAGCCAAGTAAGGATGAATGGTCAATTGGACAAATGTACCAGCATCTGATTAACTCGGCTCTTTATATGCATCTTCATAATATTGAACATTGCATCCAGAGAAAGAATCAAACGGCCTCTTCTGCTGAAAAAACCACGGCAGGGGCAAAGATATTTGAACAGGGAGGATTCCCACCTATACGTATTAAGGTTCCGCCTTCCCCACAATATACACCGGAGCAACCGAAAAGCAAAGAACAGTTAGTCCAAGGAATGAATATCGTAATCCATCGAATGGAAGAAACTGAGCCGAAGCTTGAAAAGGCATCTAAACAGAATACGATCTCCCATCCGAGTTTTGGCGCGTTACATGCAAAAGAGTGGTTTGTGCTCATTGAAATGCACTACCGGCATCATCTTCTGCAGTTAGAACGTTTGAAAAAAGAGTTAGAAAAGAACAATTATGTATGAAAAAGGAAGAGATAAAATTATTAGACGAGGAAAGCCGCTACTGGATAGGGGTTGTATCCGCTTCACACGTGAGGCAGGGTGTGTTAGGTGGATTCGCCCAGCTTTGCCACGGCAAATCAGCACCTCTAAGGCGGATGAGTCAGAACGATTGGCTGATATACTACTCTCCACGAACTGAATTGAAAAAAGGGGAGACTCTCCAAGCATTCACTGCTATTGGGCAGGTGGTCGATGAAAGAATATACGAATATCAGATGTCTGAATCATTTGTTCCGTTCCGGCGGAATATCCGATATATTCCGTGTCGTGAAGTAAAAATTGCATACTTGTTGGAGAAGCTAAGCTTCACTAGCGGAAATCGAAACTGGGGGTATTCCTTCCGCTATGGTCATTTTGAGGTCGGGCGGGCGGATTTTCTGACGATTGCTGGTGAGATGCTATGTAATGCGGAGGATATTTCGAAGTTAACTGTTTAATAGCAACTCAATACCGTTCGGGTAAAATCGGAATATTTCATACATTGAATAGATATATTTATCGTTTCGAGGGTCTTTTCATTTCGCTGATAGGAGTAATACGGTGAACCGTATCATAAGTAAATGAAGTTTTTAGTCAAATGCCTCTCCTTAAGGTTGGGGAGGCTAGAACATAAAACGTTCTCTTAACGGAAATTAAAATGATAAAAAGGGTATTCTATTAAACTAAAAATAATTCTATCCTCAAATTCTTATCTAAATATTTTTTTATATTAACTACTCTGCAAATCTATATTTTCCTTTACATTTTCCAAATAAAGCCACATTAAACACTTTTTTCGCTTGCATTAATACTCATTAATTTTAATCTATCTGAAGTTTAAATGAATAACCTCTTTGTCCTTTATCGAGAAGGAAGTGCTTCGGTTAGTGATTCGAAAAGGAGAAGACATATCCCCTATTGAAGTTGAAAAGTATATGAAGCTGAGTGACAAGACGGTAAAAAAAATACTTTCTCAACTAGTCGATAAAAAGATGCTGATTCCCGCATCTGGGATCAAGTGGGTGCGCTATTATCGGTTGGGGGATCAGGTTAAGCACCCGATCTGATAAATAGACGGACAAATTTCGCTTAATTAGTAAATTTCATTGAAAATAACCTAAATAGACGGAGAGATTCCTCCTATTGAAACAAAAAACGGTAAAATGGGGGATTTTGATTTGCATAATCGGAAAATCTCCCCTTATATCCCCCGAAATGAGTTCAATTCTGCATCTAACCGAAAAATCTCCGCTTATATTAGTTTGCTGGATCCTCACTCAATTAAGGACATGCCTTTTTATTTAAGAGAAGTGATAGAATTTTTAAAGCTACGGATGTCCATGCTTTATTTTGAGCAATGTCAATACTTGCTAGCCAAGCATCATCCACAACCTTTATATAATAAGGCTAGGGTCTGTGTCTTAGTCATATCCAAGAGAATATTATATTGTCGTGATATCCCGAATAAATCCTTTTCATCTGTTGAATCTTAAGGAGTGTCCTTAAGATTTTTTAATTAGGAATAAAAACGCTTTTGATATGGATCTATGCTAGATAAGAATTAGGTATATTTATCATTCATCAGTTTGGGAGGAAATCATATGAGGATGGTTGACTTAATTGAAAAGAAACGTGATGGTTTTGAATTAACGAAAGAAGAAATACAATTTTTGATAAATGGATTTACAAATGGAGAGATTCCAGACTATCAAATGTCGGCTTTTTCCATGGCTGTATTTTTCAAGGGAATGACAAAGGACGAGCGTGTCCACTTAACAGAAGCAATGGTTCAATCCGGTGATCAAATCGATCTTTCCGAAATTGAAGGAATAAAAGTAGATAAACACAGTACCGGCGGGGTTGGCGATACGACTACACTTGTGTTAGCGCCGCTTGTTGCTTCGGTTGGTGTTCCGGTTGCTAAAATGTCAGGCAGAGGTCTTGGACATACTGGCGGTACAATTGATAAGTTGGAATCTATTAAAGGTTTTCATGTAGAAATTACGAATGATGAATTTATTGATTTAGTGAATAAGAATAAAGTCGCTGTGATTGGCCAAAGCGGCAACTTAACACCTGCCGATAAAAAATTGTATGCATTAAGGGATGTTACGGCAACGGTGGATTCCATTCCCCTTATTGCAAGTTCCATTATGAGTAAGAAAATTGCTGCGGGGGCTGATGCCATTGTTCTTGACGTCAAAACTGGCAGCGGGGCGTTTATGAAGAGTCTTGAGGATGCAAAGGAATTAGCTAAGACAATGGTTGATATTGGTAATGGTGTTGGCAGGAAAACAAAGGCGATTATTTCAGATATGAGTCAGCCGCTTGGATTTGCCGTCGGGAATGCTCTTGAGGTGAAAGAAGCGGTCGATACGCTGCAAGGCCAAGGCCCTGAAGATTTATATGAACTATGTTTGACACTTGGCAGTCATATGGTTGTATTAGCTGAAAAAGCAGCTAATTACAAGCAAGCACGCGAAATGCTGGAGGAATCTATTCGAAACGGAAAGGCATTAGAAAGCTTTAAAACGTTCCTTGCTGCACAGGGTGGAGATGCATCGGTTGTAGATGAGCCTTCCAAACTTCCAACGGCTTCCTATACAATCGCTGTTCCTGCTAAACAAACTGGTTATGTTTCTGAAATTACGGCTGAAACAGTTGGGCTTGCAGCCATGATGTTGGGTGCAGGACGGGCAACGAAAGAGTCTGTTATTGATCTAGCGGTAGGTGTTGTGCTTCATAAAAAAGTAGGCGATTATGTTCAAGCTGGAGAGGCTTTAGTAACGATTCATAGCAATAATGAAAACGTTCAAGAAGTTATCGAGAAAATTTACTCCGCATACCAACTTTCTGATGAAAAAGTAGTAAAACCGACACTGATATATACAGAAATTCAATAAACCGAAATAATCTTTTTTGAATTGATGGAAGCGACTAATCAACTAAGAATTTTAACACCATCTGGAGGACAAACGATGAAATACATCATTGCGGTCATCGGGTTGCTTGTTGTACTAGGAATGGCTTATTTGGCAAGCAATAATCGAAAAAACATCAAAATAAAACCAATTATTCTTATGGTCGTTATTCAGATAATATTATCTGCTTTATTATTAAATACAGCGTTAGGGCTGGAATTAATTAAAGTTTTTGCCGCGGTTTTTGAAAAATTATTGGAATACGCAGGCGTCGGGATATCCTTTGTGTTTGGTGGTTTAGCTAATAAAGGGGAATCTCCATTCTTCATTAATGTCCTGCTGCCGATTGTGTTTATTTCCGTCCTGATTGGAATCCTCCAATACCTTAAAATCCTGCCGTTTATTATGAAAGCAATTGGTTTATTGCTTAGTAAAGTAAATGGTATGGGGAAATTGGAGTCTTACAATGCAGTGGCATCGGCCATGATTGGTCAATCCGAAGTGTTTATTACAGTAAAAAAGCAGCTGGGCCTTTTGCCAGCTAATCGCTTATATACTCTTTGTGCATCGGCCATGTCGACGGTATCAATGTCGATTGTCGGTGCCTATATGACAATGATTGAACCAAGATATGTAGTAACGGCACTTGTCTTAAACTTATTTGGTGGATTTATCATCGCCTCTATTATTAATCCGTATACTGTTAATCCAGAGGAGGATATTCTACAAATTCAGGATGCTGAAGACCAATCATTTTTTGAAATGTTAGGGGAATATATCCTTGATGGTTTTAAAGTAGCGGTGATTGTTGGTGCCATGTTAATTGGTTTTGTTGCTTTAATGGCTGCAATAAATAATTTATTTGAATTAATTATCGGAATTTCATTTCAAGAAATCCTAGGATATATCTTTGCACCTTTTGCCTTTATTATGGGTATTCCTTTTTCAGAAGCGGTCAAGGCAGGAGGCATTATGGCCACAAAGCTTGTAACCAATGAGTTTGTTGCGATGATGGATTTGACAAAAGTGGCACAAACGTTTAGCCCGCGTACATTAGGGATCATCTCTGTTTTCCTTGTTTCCTTTGCTAACTTCTCTTCAATTGGCATAATCAGTGGTGCCGTAAAAAGTCTGAATGAGAAAAAAGGAAATGTAGTAGCTAAGTTTGGTTTAAAACTTTTATATGGTGCAACATTAGTAAGTGTACTGTCAGCTGTCATTGTAAGTATCGTTTTATAGATGGTTGAGATGAAAGAATCATAAAACTACTAAAGAGCCTGGAAATTCATGCTCCTTAGTAGTTTTAAGGAACTAACTGTTTATAAATCGAGTAAAAATAAAGTTATATTCATTGTTTCTATCAAAAGCAAATTCTGATATGTACTTGCCCCCTCAAAAAACAGTTTCGTGAGTGATGTTTCACATGAAACAATAATAGTGGAATTCTCATCGTATATATAAAGTTAATTAACATTAACTATTTCAATTTAATGTAGCCAAGCATATATTGCCAATAATACATTTTTCTATTTTTCAATAGTAATATAAAGGGGATGGTTTTATTTGGCACATACGCCATTGGCTAGTATGGTGCAGAGAGCTTTTGTAGCGGCACATATGGAAATGGAGAAACAAAAAAGTAACAAAAAAGACATTCAACCTGATAGCGAAATTTCAAAAAGTCCAGTGTATCCAATCGTGGAAGAAGGACAATATTCTAATTATAAAAGAGAAATGAAACATACTCCAAGAATTATTATTGTGGGAGCTGGTTTAGCTGGCCTTACTTGTGCATATCGTCTAAAGCAGGCGGGGATTTTAGCTACTATTTACGAGGCAACGGATCGAGTTGGGGGGCGATGTTGGACAAGAAGGGGTACTTTCAAAGAAAATCAAATAGTTGAGCGTGGCGGAGAATTTATCAATACTGGCCACATGGAGATTCGAAATCTTGCTGAAGAGTTTAATTTAAAATTAGATAATTTAATTGAGGCTGAGGAAAAAGGAACAGAACCACTATACTATTTTAAGGGATCCCCTTACACATCAGAAGAAGCAACAAAGGCCTTTTTAAGAGTTTATCCTCAACTACAAAAGGATCTTGAAGAAGCGGGAGGAACGACGCTTTATAATAGTTTTACAAAGCGTGCCTTTGAGCTTGATCATATGTCTATTGTTGATTATATCAATGATATTGTACCTGGTGGCATTCATTCAAAGTTTGGTCAATTATTGGTACTAGCCTATACCATTGAATATGGAGCAGATGCCAAACAGCAAAGTGCATTAAATCTGCTTTATTTGTTAGGATATGCACCAAAAGGCCCCTTGCAAATATTTGGAGACTCAGATGAACAATTCCAAATAAGAGGTGGGAATGACTTACTTCCAGAGTTATTAGCTAAGGAGTTAGATGGACAAATTAAAATTAATTCCGAATTGATGAAGATTGAACAAAATAGTCAAGGTGAAATAAGGCTCGTCTTTCGAGACAATGAAAGAAGGTGGGAGGTTTTTGCGGATAAGGTTGTCTTAACGATTCCCTTTAGAATTTTAAAATTGATTGATTACGAGAATGCAGGATTTAGTCCGTTAAAAGAAAAGGCCATTGAGGAGCTTGGAATGGGAGTAAATACGAAACTTCATGTACAATTTTCAAAACGGTTCTGGAGAAAGATTGGAAACAATGGTGGAACATTTTCGGGTACTGGGTATCAGAATACTTGGGAGGTTTCTCGTGCTCAAAAAGGTGAGTCGGGTATTCTTGTAAACTACACAGGGGCAGGGGTGGCTGCCAATCTGAATGCTTTAACGGAAGAGCAACTAAAGGACATAACAGCATCCTTTTTGGAGCAGCTAGAACCTGTTTTGCCGGGAGGAGGGGACTACTGGAAAGGGTTATCTACAGTTGACCACTGGCTAAGTAACCATTGGACAAGAGGGTCCTATTCCTATTTTAAAGTTGGTCAATATACGAGATTTGCTGGAGTTGCGAGGGAACGTGAAGGTAACATCTTCTTTGCAGGTGAGCACACATCAATAGCTTTTCAAGGTTATTTAAATGGAGCTGTTGAAACTGGAGAGAGGGCATCACAAGAGATACTGGATGATTTAAAATAAAATGGGTCAAAGCTCCCTGGGCCGGAGTTCCCGACCCTCTGTCCCATTTTCATTCTTCTTTATAAAATCGCTCACCGGTTTCTGGATTGAAATAAACGACTAATTTTTTGTTTGTAGTTGGATCAATAGATACCTCGTTTGTTCTAACGAAGCCTTTAGGTACTTGTTGACCATGCTTTGTTTTGAAACGCCGGTCCCATATAAGCCAAGACCCGACAATTAGAAGCAGCAGAATGAGGAGTTGGATACCGTAAAACCCTAAAACCCATTTCATTGGTTATTCCTTTTCCACAATTACAGCTGTTCCATAAGCAACAATTTCACTCATATTCTGACCAATTTCACCAGAATCAAAGCGCATCATAATAATAGCATTTGCTCCCATTGCCGTGGCATTTTTCACCATCCGGTCGATCGCTTGTTTTCTCGCATCCTCAAGCATTTCTGTATACTGGTTTATTTCCCCGCCAATAATGCCCTTTAGAGAAGCTAAGATATCTTTACCGATCCCTCTCGCCCTTACCGTTAAACCAAAAACCGGACCTAACACTTCTGTAACTTTATAATTCGCAATTTTCTCTGTCGTTACTATAATCATATTTGGATTCGCTCCCTTAACTAAATTTTCCTACATCCTTATTCTACTTTAATGATAAGGAATTAAAACCAGAAAATGAGAAATTAATGGAGGATAGTAGACCTGACCAACCTTTGTTACTGGTATAATAAGAATAATAGTGAAGGCAAGTGCAAGGGAGGATTGCTAATGAACAATGAAACAAACATCCTTATTTACCAAACAGAGGAAGGCAATACAAAAGTAGATGTAAGATTAGAAAATGAAACGGTTTGGATGACACAAAAGGCAATTGCTGAGTTATATTAAAAGAGTGTTAGCGTGAAAAAAACATGGCCAGAAGGAAAAAAGGGCGCACTTAACTAAGGTCTTTAAAGATCTTAAAAAAAATCTTTGGTTAGGCTACGGAAATATCGGTTTCTTTTATTATGCCAAGGGAAATCAGAAGTTTTGCGGCTTGCTTAATAGCTTTCTGCTTTTGCTTGTCCACCATTTCCTGTGGCATATCAATTTTATACAAATCGCTTGGATTCCATACTTCCCCAGTAACAAACATATTGTAAATGGCGGTGAGTATCATCCTTGCAATTGCAATAATGGCTCTTTTTTTTCCTCTCCTTTTATAAAGGCGTTCGTACTTAATTTTGTAGTAAGGAGATTTATCCGATTTCACGGCTGCATGGGCAACTTGTACCAATGCAGGTTTGAGGTAGACACCAGCACGTGTAATCCGGACAGATTTCTTCTTACCGGCAGATTCATTATTGCCAGGCGTTAATCCTGCCCAACAACACAATCGCTTAGAGCGGGAAAATGGAGACATATCTATACCAATCTCGGAGATAATGGTGATGGCAGATGTTCTGTTAATCCCCGGAATGGTACAAAGAAGACTAATAGCACTCTCATAAGGTTTGGCTAACTCATCTAGTTTTTCATCTAGTTTGGCAATGGCATCCGTTACGAAGTCAAGGTGGGAGCGAACCATTGTCATACGCTCTTTTTGTGGCTCGGTTATTTGATACCCTTCAATAGATTCGATCACGGCATCTGCCTTTTTCTTCAATTTTCCGTGGAGTAAAGAGGAACAGTATTCCGGATCAAAGGCATCAGTGGAAATTAAATAGTCCGTGACGGAAGTGGCAGATTTGCCAAACATGTCAGATACGACAGCGTCAAGGGCTACATTACAGACGGTGAAGGCATTTTGAAAACGGTTCTTTTCACTGCTTCTAGTAGACACCAGCTTATAACGATAGCGAGTGTATTCACGGAGAATACGAATTGGTTTATCAGGTATATAACTTCCTGGGACTAAACCAAGACGGAAAAGGTCACCAATCCATTTGGAATCTTTTGTGTCATCCTTATTTCCTTTTACAGCCTTTACCCATTTCGGGTTGGCAATGGTGATTCGGATGGTATCCTCCAAAAGGTTATAGACGGGGACCCAATACTTTCCAGTTGATTCCATGCACACATCGAAGCAATTGTTGTCAATGAGCCATTGCTTGAATTGAAGAATTGAGTTGTTAAAAGTAGAGAATCTTTTTTTGGAATAGTGGGGAGTAATCCCCTGTGAAGTAATGAGTGTGGCAACGAGAAAAGTCTTATGCACATCGACGCCACAACAAATAGGATAAACTACTTTCATGGCAGACCCTCCTTTCTAATGTAAGGAGAAAGACATTGACTGAACCATCACACATTTAACGAAGAGTTAACAACAATGATTAGCGTACGGTCTAATAGAACCACTTATTTGTGCTTGAAAGATGATCCTTACACTGGTTAATATACTGTTTTAAACTGAGAAGTAGTCTACGACTCACTCCATCGTGCTTTGTAGTATATCTTCTCCTTAATTTAATCATAGCAAAAAGTGGTGTTTCCGAACATCATTTTCATTACTATTTGTGCCGCCAGCGATAGCGGAGGAATGGAGGTTAATATG
>JAEWMK010000271.1 GCA_023457235.1 Bacillota bacterium | reverse complement strand
TTTTCGAGCAAGCTCGAAAAAATCTGGGCGCAAATACGCCAAGGCGCATTTGATAAAGATAAGGTGTTGGTTAACAATGTTACTCCTTTTAGCAGAAGATGATAAACGATTGGGAAATCTAATTGTTCATATGTTGAAAAAGGAAAAACATCAAGTAGACTGGGTGCAAAATGGGGAAGACGCCATTCTTTTTGCAAAAAATTCCAATTACGATTTGATCATCTTAGATTGGATGATGCCGAAAAAGGATGGGATTACAGTTTGTAAGGAGCTGCGTTCATACGGATATGATGGGGCGATTTTAATGGTGACAGCAAAGGACGCATTAGAGGACCGTGTAAAAGGCCTTGATTACGGTGCGGACGATTATATTGTGAAGCCATTTGAATTTGCGGAGTTGTTTGCGAGAATCCGTGCATTGCAGCGGAGAATTTCTAAACCATTGGTGCAAGACGAAATTCTAACAGTTGGATCAATCCGGTTAAATGTTGTCACCCATGTAGTTGAAAAGGATGGTCAGGAAATTCAACTAACACCAAAAGAATACCAGCTATTAGAACTGTTTTTACGTAATCCAAATCAAACATTGCCTAGAGATTTATTGATCGATCGAATATGGGGCTATGATGCCGACGTAAATAGTAATAATTTGGAGACTCTAGTACGTTTATTAAGAAAAAAAATTGAAGATGACGGCTCTCACCTCATTCAAAATATCAGGGGAGTAGGTTATAAAATTGAAAAACAAACTGTTTAACCACACCCAATGGCGATTAACTCTCTTATTTACGAGCTTTCTCATTATTTTTCTAATTTCATTTATTCTAATCACTTATTTTTCATTGCTTTCTATTGTGACACACGACCAAAAAGAGAAAGCCATAGCATTAGCACATGAAGAAATGGAAGACCACCGTGAGGATTTGTACGAATGGTATTTTAAAAAGAAAGAAAAAAAACATGGTAATAAAGATGTGATTGAATATAAACCGGAAGCAAGATCATTTTATTTTGTTATATCAAAAGATGGAACTTTAATCGATGGGGATGAAAACGATCCGGAGATTCGTTCTGAGATATTATCTCAAATTAAGAATTGGCAGCCCGAAGAGAATGAAGTAAAAAAGATTCGTATTCATTTGGAAGATGGGTCAAAAGAGGATTTATTTCTAACCGGCCTCTCAATCATTGAACACGGAAGTTTCTTAGGAACTATATATGCAGGTACAAATATTTCAGAAGAGACCAAGGTCATTCAAACTTTATTAATCATATTAATCGTTCTGTCGCTTATTTTTATCGCCGCCTCTGCTTTACTAGGCTATTGGATGGCTGGCAGAGCGATGGTGCCAATTTCCAAAGCATTTAAAAGACAAAAAGAATTTACTGCAGACGCTTCCCATGAATTAAGGACGCCGCTAAGTATTCTACAATCTTCATTGGAAGTAATTGAGGCAGAAGATCGTAAAAACCTATCACCATTTTCCGTTACGGTTTTGGAAGATTTAAAAGATGAAGTAAAACGAATGACACATCTTGTTAATGACCTATTGCTCCTGGCCCGTACCGATCTTGGTAAAGAGCAGATTAACAAAGACTGGTTTTCGATAACAAGCGTTCTTGAAAAATTACAACGAAAATTTCAATATGAAGCCGAAAAGACAGGTATTCATTTGAGTGCTGCACTTGAAAACGAAGTAAAGGTCTTTGGTGATGAGGAAAAAATAACACAATTGCTGTTTATCTTAGTTGATAATGCGATTAAATATAATGTACCGGGTGGAACTGTACAAGTCTCAGCCATCAAGGATCATAATCAAATTAGAATTGAAGTTAAAGATACGGGTGTAGGCATTCCTTTAGAACACCAAAAAAGAATATTTGATCGTTTTTACAGGGTAGACCAAGCAAGATCAAGGGAAAATGGTAGCAGTGGAATTGGGTTGTCAATTGCTGATTGGATTGTTCAAGTTCATAATGGCAAATTGGAAGTAAAAAGCGAGGAAGGAAAAGGGACGACATTCTCAATACTTTTCCCATTAACAAAATAAAAAAGGAGCAATGAATTAAAATGAACGGTAAAACTAAAAAAATAGTGGGTGGCTTTCTTGCATTATTGCTTTTGTTAGTTATATCATTTGTTGCCCAGCCAAGCTTTGCTGACGGTGATGATCATCATAAATATCGAACAGGTGAATTTTACAACGACCATTATGACAAACATGATGAAAATGAGGCCCTAGAAGAAAGTGGAGAATTATTAGGCTGGGGTACGGTCATTGCTATCGGTGGTGCTAGTGTCTTAATGCCTTTAAGGAGAAGCTCCCGCGGATTAATTAAGAAGTTTCCAAATGGAAAAGGCAGGATTATCTCTACTTTAAAATTCTTAGGTAAATCACATATTTGGATCGGAGCGTTGGCCATTTTATTGAGTTCCATCCATGGGGTGATGATGTATATCAATGAAAGGGAATTCGGATTTGATGAAATTTCAGGGACGATTTCCCTTGGACTTATGACCATCGCCGCTGTCTTCGGTGCCCTCTTGATGAAAAATAAAGGTAGCAAACAATTTCGTTCCATCCATTTAGGTTTTCTTTTAGTAGCGGTTATCATTGGGGCAGCACATGTTTTAATTTAATAATTGCCAGTAATAGTAAAATGGTATATGATATCAATATGATAGTTTAAAGATAGTTTTTAGATAGCAATTCGATATCATAGTCATAGCAGAAAGGTGTGTAATGAAAATGACTGATCAATCAAGGGTTCAACTGAACTTAAGAGTGCCAATCGATACAGTTCAAAAGCTTGATGAAATCGTTGAATTTTATCAAAAAAACACGAAAATCGGTAGGGTCTATAAGGGAGATGTGCTGACAGACATTATTGAAAAAGCACATGCTGCTATGGTCAAACAAAGCCATTTTACTAAGCAATATTAAAAACCATACAAAATACCGAACAGATGTAATGAAAGGCATAAGTCATTACATCTTTTTTGCTTTCTAAACAAATAAGTTTACAAATGTTGGGATAGATTTTATAGTATTCCTTATAACGGTTTCAACTGTTGGAAAGGGTGCTGCAAGTGAATAATGAAGCAAGTGAGCGAATTTTTACGAAAAACTTTGTCTTATTATTTTTAACCAATTTCTTATTATTTATCGTCTATTACTCATTCATCACCGCTTTACCAATTTATGTATTAGATGAATTGAAGGGCAGCGAAGCACAGGCTGGGTTAGTTGTGACAATGTTGTTAATTTCAGCTATTATAGTTCGACCTTTTTCCGGAAAAATATTAGAACTGTTCGGAAGAAAAGAAACACTTATAGTAAGTTTGATTTTTTATATGATCGGAACGATTATGCACTTTTGGATCTTTAACTTTTTTACTTTAATGGCGCTTCGTTTTTTCCATGGCATTTGGTTTAGCATTATTACAACAGCTACTTATGCAATCGCAGCAGATACCGTTCCCGAACATAGGCGTGGAGAAGGTTTGGGATATTTTACAATGTCGATGAATATAGCCATCGTTGCTGGTCCATTTATCACAATAGCTCTTCTAGGTCATGCAGCAAGCTTTCATACATTATTTATTTTGCTAACTGTGTTAACGGTTGGAACTGTATTCATTACAGCGTTCATTCGTGTTCCGAAACTTGAAATCAATCGATTACATAGTAATTTTAAATTTAGTATGGATGATTTGTTTGAAAAAAAATCAATTCCAATTGCAATCATTGCTCTTTTGCTTACTTTTGCTTATTCTAGTATACTGTCGTACTTAACCATCTTTGCTAAATCTCTTGGTTTATTAGAAGCCGCCAGTTATTTCTTTATCGTTTTTGCAGCTTCCATGCTTATTGCTCGCCCATTTGTTGGTCGTTTATTCGATAAGAAAGGTCCATCCATTGTTATTTATCCGCTGATTATTGTATTTTCTATCGGTCTATTATTATTAACGATCACGAAATCGGCCTTACTGCTAATTGTTGCTGCAGTCTTCATTGGAATTGGATATGGTAGTCTTGGTCCATGCTTCCAAACTTTAGCTGTTCAATTTGCGGGGAAAAATAGAAGCGGGCATGCAACAGCCACCTATTTAACTTTTTTCGATATTGGCATAGCTGTAGGGGCCTATGTATTAGGGCTCATAGTGAGTCATTTTAGCTATTCAGGATTGTTTTTATTTGCAGGTATTGTTGCGTTATCGATGCTAGTTCTTTTTAAACCAGTGTACAATCGTTCGCAAGTTTTAGTGGAAGAATCCTTTAATGAAACAGCAGTTCCTTTAGAAGTGAAAATGAAATAAAAAAAACAGATTAATAGAAAATAAGGTTATTTAAAAAGTGTATAGTAGCCACTTTTAGATAACCTTTTTGTTTTTTTGACGTATAATAGGTTAAGATAATTAAGTAATAATCAATTTGTTTAACATTATTTGTAGGAGAAGAGTTTATGATTAAGATGATAATAAGTGATTTAGACGGAACGTTACTAAGTTTTGATAATAAGGTCCAAGATAATGATATTAACGCGATTCATGCCGCTTTAGATCATGGCATTGATTTTTGTTTAGCTTCGGGGCGAAAGGATCTAGATATACAAGCTGTGGCTAAAATAATCGGTGGTAGTAAATTTCATCGCATTAGCCAAAATGGGGCTTTTGTCTTTTCTAGCGATGATCACGAGCTCCATCGTACTTCCTTTGAACCGGAGATTGCACTAAAATTGTATGAACGAATAATCGGAGAAGATGTCATTACAATTTTATCAACGATGGATAAGGAATATGTTGAAGTCAAAGATGAAGTAATCCTTAAAATTGAAGAAAGACTTTTCAGTCCGATTGAAGAAGAAAAAGAATTGAAAGCAAAGATAGGGAAATCAATACATACATCGAAAATAATAATTAACGGTGCTGAAAAAACAATTAGACAATTACAGAAAGAATTAATGGATACTTTTCCAAATGAATTAGATACATTTATTTCAGAATCCAAAATACTTGATGTCATGCCTAAAAATATTAGTAAGGGAAATGCGATAAAAATACTAATGGAAAACGTAGGCCTAACGCCCAATGAAATTGCCTGTATTGGGGACTCTTATAATGACATTCCTATGTTTCAATTAACAAGGAATAGCTTTGCAATGTCTTCGGCACATCCTGATGTAAAGAGAGAGGCGAATTTCGTTGTGGGAACTGTAGCTGAAGCAATTGAACAAATACTTACTTCCTCTAAGGTTAGATCTTAACGGAAGCCATTTATCCTCACCAAAAGGGTTGTGACTCTGGTTTGATAGTACATAACTTGTGTTTATCCTCACCAAAAGGGTCGTAATCCTAGTTTGATAGTACATAACTTGACTTTATCCTCACCAAAAGGTGTCGCATCCTCATTTGATGAGGATAAGCTAGTTCATTTTAGGAAACTTTGTATTCACTTATAGCATTTTTTACTGTTTTCCGAATGAATTCTTCGGTATACTCAGCAATATTAAATTTATCAAAATCCATGGAGGCAACATGATAGGAATTCGTTAATTCAACAATCTGTTTGGACCATGATGAAACATTGTGATAAACGTAGTCAGTATTTTCAGCCGGGACAACATGATCATCAATTGACTTGAAAAGTAGAAGAGGACTTGTTACCCGTGATAGATTTTCCTTCCCAATTTCAATAACAGCTAATAGCTGCTTAATGGCATGAACAGGAATAGCAGGGTAAGTAATTTCGATTACACTGTCATCCTTAATATCAGGTTTCCCTTCTTGAACATACTTAAAATCATGTTCATCTTTATATAGTTCATAGCCTGGGACAGAAAAAGCTGCATTTATTGTGATAACCCCAGCCGGTTTTCCCTTGTTGGCCAAAATAAGTGATAAAACTCCTCCCATTGACTGCCCGGCAATAAAAATATGGGAGCAAACCGATTTTAGTTTGTCATAGGCATGCTCAAGCTCTGTAAGCCAATCATGAAAAGTAGTTTCTTCCAGTTCTTTGGAATGTGTCCCATGCCCTTTTAATCGTGGAGCCAGCACTGTAAAACCTTTTTCTGCAAGCTGATTTGCAACAAATTTTACACTTTGTGGTGTTCCAACAAAACCGTGAATTAATAAAATTCCAACTTCATTTCCTTTTATGTAAAAAGATTCTGCTCCTGGGATTACTTCATATTTATTAATAGTCACTACAATCTCTCCGTTTCTTAAGAAATTTGTGCATAATTGTCTAGCTTCAGCGCCCAGCGACTAGTGGACTTCGCCCACCTCCCTACGATAAGTCGACATCGACTCGCAAAAGCTCGTCGTGTTTCCTTTATCTCAGTCGATGGGCTCCAGTCCTTACGTCGCTGACCGGGCGCTTCCGCTTTTCTAATAAAAAACTCCTTCTGCTCGTTGCAAAAGGAGTAAATTTTACACACTTTTATCAACCAAAGCAGAGCTTTGTTGGTAGGAGCACCTTTCCCGATAGGGTAGGTTGCTGTGAAGTCATAGAGCCAATTCTCTCGTTCACTCTTGATAATTACTATTTAACTTTTCCGATAAGAATACTATGTTTTAAATAATAACATGTTTCTTTCTCTTTGTAAATATCTAAAAATATAAAAGGGCACTTTAATTAAAGTGCCCTTTCTCGCATTGAGGCGATTGACTGCATGCCACATTCATGCATTCCCTTAAAGGGCGTGTCAATCGACTTACACAATTCAGCTCATCGCAAGAATTACTATACCATGTAATACATGTAGATTGCAACTTTTAAAAAATTTTCATAAAAGTCTGTTATCCTTTGCATTTTAGATTTACAATAGAGAGTGAATTTATTTTTAATATGACTTTTTTAACGTACAAGGAGATGACACAGATGCTTGATCAAACCATTAAAGTTGATTTAAGCTCAACTAAAAAACCAAAACCAGATCCGCATACATTGCAATTTGGGAAAGTTTTTACAGACCATATGTTTATTATGGATTATAAAGAGGGAGAAGGATGGTATGATCCACGTATTATTCCATATCAACCCCTTACACTAGATCCATCATGCGTTGTTTTTCACTATGGACAAACAGTCTTTGAGGGATTAAAAGCATATGTAACAAAAGACGGCGAAGTGCAATTATTTAGACCTGAAAAGAATATGCAAAGATTAAACCAATCTAATGATAGATTAGTGATCCCGCAAATCGATGAAGAATTTGCTTTAGAAGCATTAAAGAAGCTAGTTTCAATTGATAAAGACTGGGTTCCAAATGCAGAGGGGACGTCCCTTTATATTCGTCCATTTGTAATTGCAACTCAACCATACTTAGGAGTGGCACCATCAACCCAATATAAGTTTATTATTATTATGTCACCTGTAGGTGCCTATTATAAAGAAGGTCTTAATCCTGTAAAAATCCAGGTTGAAAGTGAGTATGTTCGAACTGTAAAAGGTGGAATGGGTACTGCTAAAACAGGTGGAAACTATGCAGCGAGCTTAAAAGCACAAGAAATTTCTGAAGAAAAAGGCTATTCTCAAGTACTATGGCTTGATGGTAGAGAACATAAGTATGTTGAAGAAGTAGGCAGTATGAACATGTTCTTCAAAGTGGATGGCAAGGTAATAACACCAGAATTGAATGGAAGTATTCTACAAGGTATTACGAGGGATTCCATTATTCAACTTTTAAAATACTGGAACGTACCGGTGGAAGAACGCAGAATTTCAATTGAAGAAATTTATGAAGCACATGCTGAGGGAAAACTTGAGGAAGCATTCGGAACTGGAACGGCTGCCGTAATTTCTCCAGTTGGTGAGCTCTTATGGAAAAATGAAAAAATTGTTTTAAACGATGGCAAAACAGGCGAAATTTCGAAAAAGCTATATGATACATTAACAGGTATCCAATATGGAACAGAACCAGATCCATTTGGTTGGACTGTAAAGGTAGAATAGTGAAAAATAAAACTCACCACACCTGAAAACTTGGGTGGTGAGTTTTTGTTTCTAATTTTGTCTAGCTCCAGCGCCCAGCGACTCGTAAACTTCGCTCATCTCCCTACGATAAGTCAACAATAGTGGAATCGCTTCACTCATCGCCGGATATCCTTTATCTCAGTCGATGCGCTCCAGTTTATACGTCGCTGAACGGGCGCTTACGCTTTTCTAATATCCAACCTCAACAGCGGCAATAACGATGTACATTTGATCGTTTTTGTCACCTTTTTCCTCTAAAACAATCCCGCTTGTCGTCAACATGCCGCCGTCAACAACTTCAACTGTTACCTTGCCAAAAGGCAGCGCCGCTTTAACGGCTTCAATATCAAGGTTTTCTTTGTCACATGGGACAGCTAGTCTCACATTAACGCACATATTATCCAAGCTGTTATTTGGCAATACAGAACGAATGCCAGGCATTGAATTGTAATGAATCGCATTTTTTACAGCACGTACAGCTGCACGGGTAATATCTTGACCATGAACATCAATACCCATACCGGTTTCAATAAACATCATTTTTTCCAAAACTATCAATCCTTCCTAGTATTTATATCTTTATTATATCATTCAGGCTTAAATGTGAACAAAAATAGTCAAATCTAGATATTCCATTGTGGTTTGTTTAAAATATTAATATAATGAATGATTAGAATTGCTTTAACTTTATTCAGTATTGGTCTCCACTTTCACTAGATAGTGGGATGTATGTGTATTAGTATTTTGATTTAGTGGGGTTCAAACTACTACTGAATAAAGTTAAAACCTCCGGTGGATGCCTCAGATTTTTAAAGGTAGTTTTCGAGCAAGCTCGAAAAAATCTGGGCGCAAATACGCCAAGGCGCATTTGATTTTAAGGGGAGATCACATTTATGAAAAAAATCGTAGCAATTGTTATTGTATTGTTCGTGGTATTAGTAGGATGGCTATATTATGTTAATTTAACAAATGTCGATGAATTTAGATTAACAGGCTATACGATCATTCAAAAAGATAAAGTAAAAGTGAATGAACCAATGTATTTAAGCTACGATATGCAATACCATGGAAACGGAAAGCCGATCATTAAAGAAATTCGGTTTATTAAAACAGATGGATCGTTTTTAACTGCCGAGGATAATGAACTCTCAGTAACAGCTTTCATTGATGAAAAAGGTTCAACCATAGCCAATACAAATGGAGCAATCACAGAAGAGGAAGCCAAAGAATTACAATTACTAGAGAATTATACACCTGCTGAAAATTATCAAGTAAATCAAAAAGATCTAAATGTTGTACTAAAGGTGACAGTAAAAGAGGAAAACTACAAAAATAATGTAACAGCAATCGAGATTGACTATGAATTGTTAGGATCTCATGAAACAAAACAGATTTTGATTTCTGGATTTGTTGAGTAATAGTTGTTAGAAAAAATAAAATAATCTTTACAACATACCCCCTAAAGTATATCATATTGTTAAGATACTTTAGGGGGTATAGTAATGTCGGAAGGTTTTTCAAGACGAACGTTTTTAAAGAGAACAGCCGCGGCTGGGGCGATTACAACTGTAATGCTGTCTGGTATAGACAAAGTTTCAGCAATTGGCCATGCCGACGCAGAAAAAGGTACGGTCATTGATTTAACAAAATGTGATGGCTGCAAAAACGAAGGCACACCTTTATGTGTCTTGGCTTGTAAACAGAAAAATGAAAGCAGATTTCCTCAGCCAAAGAAAGAGGACATTCAACCATACTGGCCACAGAAAAAGTTTGAGGATTGGTCAGATAAACAGGATGTCACGAATCGACTGACTCCTTATAATTGGACTTTTGTTGATGAAGTCCAAGTCGAACATGAAGGGTCAGTTGAGAATGTGTTTGTACCAAGACGCTGTATGCATTGTGAGAATCCAACCTGTATGAGCCTATGTCCCTTTGGTGCAATCAGCAAAAGTAAAGAAGGGGCTGTTGCTATTGACGATGGATATTGTATGGGTGGAGCTAAATGTCGTGATGCCTGCCCATGGGATATTCCACAGCGCCAAGCAGGAGTAGGTCTTTACTTGAAATTAGCACCTGAACTAGCAGGTGGAGGCGTCATGTATAAATGTGATTTCTGTGCAGATTTATTGGCTGAAGGGAAAGAGCCTGCATGTAAAACAGCATGTCCAAAAGGAGCTGTTTTCTTTGGAACAAGAGAGGAAATGAAAACGTTAGCTTACGAACGTGCGCAAGAGGTAAATGGCTATGTTTATGGTGACAATGAAAATGGGGGGACAGCAACTTTTTATGTGTCAAAGGTACCTTTTGAAAAAATCGATGCTGCTATAAAAAAAGATAAAGCTGCAAAGAGTGATCAAAAACCGGGCCGCCCTACGATGGAAGTGGGATTAGAAAACAAGCTTGATTCCTTTAGCGGCATGATGAAAAGTGCGATGATAGCCCCACTCGCAGGTGCGGTTGCGGCTGGTGCGGTTGCCTATCGGACAATGAAAGGGAAGGGAAAGGATCATGAATAAAGAGAAAAAGATTTTAAGGCAAACACTTTCCAATCGTATCGTTCATTGGGTGACGGCCCTATCTATTTTCGCCTTAATCATTTCCGGACTTGGACAATTACCTTTATATAAAAGATATTTTGTCACCAGTCTTCCTGGAGCCGAATGGCTTGGGAATTATTTTAGTACTTTAGTTATGCATTACATCGGCGCCATCGGACTATTATTTATCATCTTTTATCATATTGTTTTACATGTCATAAGAAAGGAATTTGATATCTGGCCGAAAAAAGGTGATCTAAAACAATCTTTCCTTATCATTAAAGCGATGATTACGAAGGGAAAAGAACCTGAAAGTGATAAATATTTAGCAGAGCAGCGACTAGCCTATTTATTTATTGGAATAAGTACGATGCTGCTTGTTGTGACTGGAATCGTGAAAATGGTGAAAAATATATCCGGTGTAACGGTACCATACGAGGTAATTTTCTGGGCAGCCCATATTCATAACTTCGCCACGATCTTTTTAATAATGGGGATTATCGGTCATCTTGCTGCTTTTATTTTTAAAGAGAATCGGGCATTGCTTCCAGGGATGTTTACTGGATATGTAAAAGAAGAATATGTAAAGCATCGACATGCTCTATGGTACAATAAAATAAATCCTCAATTGAAACAGAATCAAGCCGTAAAGGAAAAAGGAAATTAAATTGAATTGAAATTATTGGAGTGATCGCATTCGGTCACTCTTTTTTCATAATTTCGTGATGAATTTTGTCGAATAAATAGCTATAATAAAGGATGGATTAGTCTATTAAGCTATAAATTTATTAAAATTAAAAAATTGTAGAGAGGTATAAAATGGGCGAATTTTCATTATCAATTCTTATCGATGTAGTCGGCGAGTTATTTTCGGATGAAACATCTATTGCAGTCTCAAATGGAGATAAGTACATATATTATCGCCCGAGTAAACGGATCAATCTTAAGATAAAGCCTGGTGATCCGGTTAAGGAAGGGACAATTACATATAAGGCGCTGAGGAGTGGGCAAAAGGTCTCCGAGTTTATTAGCAGAGATGTATTTGGTGTGCCATACTATGGGATGGCTGTTCCTTTTTCAATTAAAGAGAAACAAGGTTGTATAACTGCTGTCTTTCCTACCTTAACTAGTGCCACTTCCGTTGTCACCGTGAAGGTAAATGAAGGGTGGATTCCGGTTCCATTTGAAAAAGTAATCTACTTGGAAGCGAAAAATCGAAAAACCTATGTTATAACAGAGGAATGTTCCGGAACGCATAAGGATTCTCTAAATGAATTTGATTATTATTTGCCGAAGGAAACGTTCATTAGATGCCATCGTTCCTTTATTGTGAACGTAACCCAAATTAAAATGATTCATCCTGACACACATTCCACTTTTCTGTTAGAAATGAAGGATGGAACCGAAATTCCTGTCAGCCAATCCTACTCCAGTTATTTCAGGAAATTGCTGGGAGTTTAACTTTATTCAGCAGAATTCTCCCACTTCCATAAGTGGCCAGATGAATGCGAATTAGTCTCTTAATTCAGTGGGGGGACAAACCCTGGCTGAATAGAGTTAAAGCCTCCGGCGGATGCCTCAGATTTTCAAAGGTAGTTTTTCGAGCAAGCTCGAAAAAATCTGGGCGCAAATACGCCAAGGCGCATTTGATAATTTTCTGTTTTATCCTTGGATTTTCTGTTATATATCAATTTAATGCTATGTTCAAGATTGAACAATTGTGAGAATCTTCTGTTTCATCCTAATATTTTCTGGCTCATCCGAAAATTTTGCAATTCTATCCATAATTCTGCTTATTTTGACAAATTTCCTGTAAAATGTTTATAACTTTAAGTTATAGCCTCCGGCGGATGCCTCAGATTTTCAATGGTAGTTTTTCGAGCAAGCTCGAAAAAATCTGGGCACAAATACGCCAAGGCGCATTTGATAAATATACATCTACAGGGGGAGTAGAAGTGGAGAATTTCAAGAATCGCATTCGTAATGAGGAACTTCTTAATCGAGTTGTAACGGCAGAGGAAGCAGCGAGCTGGATTGAAGACGGAATGTCATTGGGATTTAGTGGATTTACAAGAGCTGGGGATGTTAAAGTTGTACCACGTGCATTAATAAAGCGTGCTGAAAATGAATCATTTAAGGTTGATGTTTATACAGGAGCTTCTTTGGGGACTGATACTGATAAATTACTTGCTGAATCTGGAATCCTGAACAAGCGTTCCCCTTTCCAAGCAGATCCAACAATGCGTAAAGGTATCAATAAAGGAGATTTTTATTTCGTTGATACACATCTTTCGCAAGTTGCAGAGCTTGTTCGCTCAGGCGTTGTACCGATTGATTATGCAGTTTTGGAAGCGATTTCCATTACTGAAGACGGCATGATCATTCCGACAACACAAGTAGGAAACTCAAGTGTATTTGCAGAACATGCTAAAAATATAATTATTGAAATAAACTTAGCACATCCTGAATCTTTTGAAGGTGTACATGATGTGTATGATACAGGTAAACAGGGTGAACGCCAACCAATTCCATTGACATCACCATCTGATCGCATCGGCACAATTGGTATTCCAGTTGATATTAACAAAATCAAAGGAATCGTAATTAATAATGAAATGGATTCACCGTCGAATATTGTACCGCCAGATGAAGAGACGCAAATCATGGCTAACCATTTAATGGAATTCTTAAGAAATGAAATTAAAGAGGGAAGATTAACAAATAGTCTTGCACCTTTACAATCAGGAATTGGATCTGTTGCAAACGCAGTTCTTCATGGTTTAGTAGAATCTGAATTTGAAGATTTAGAGGTTTATTCTGAAGTATTACAAGATGCGGTTTTTGACCTTCTTGATGCTGGCAAAGTGAAGTTCGCTTCTTGCTGCTCGATCACAATTTCAGAAGGAAAAATGAAAGAAGTGTTCGGAAACTTTGAAAAATATAAAGATCGCTTAATGTTAAGACCGCAGGAAATTTCAAACCATCCGGAATTAATCCGTCGTATGGGCTTAATCTCTATTAATACAGCTCTTGAAGTTGACATTTATGGAAATGTGAATTCAACGCATGTACGCGGAACACATATGATGAATGGTATTGGTGGTTCTGGAGACTTCGCAAGAAACGCTCGTCTAGCGATTTTTGTAACGAAATCGATTGCGAAAAATGGAGACATTTCTAGTATTGTTCCTTTCGTTTCACATACGGACCATACAGAACACGATGTAGATGTGATCGTGACTGAACAAGGATATGCAGACTTACGCGGCTTGGCACCGAGAGAACGTGTTGAACTATTAATTGAAAATTGTGCACACCCTATGTACCGTGCTCAATTACGTGATTATTATTATGAAGCACTTACAAGAGGTGGACAAACACCACATGTTTTAGAAAAGGCGTTTTCTTGGCATACAAACTATGAAAAAACCGGCACTATGCTAGAGCCTGTATTAGAACCATCAATAATTAAATAATTTTAATAGATAGCGCAGATTCTCGACTATTGGACAGGATTCTGCGCTATTTCTGTATTTTCTTACAAAATTCTGTCGTTAAATTGAAGGAAATAAATAATTATAAGAGAATATAAATGGTAAGATATTTATTTGTCAAAAATTAAGAGGTACTAATACATGAAAAAACATCTAAAACTTTATTTTACTGAAAATTTGGATGAGTTAATCAGCTATCTTCATGGGAAAATTGAGCACTTTGGGATAACGGGAAATAGTGTTGAGCTTACCCGTGCCCTTTGCCAGTTTGGCTGCTATAACTTATTAATTTCCAATCACCATACAGTTGACGTAATCTACAAATTTATCAAAAAAGAATATGAAATGAATAGTCTCGGAGAACGGGAAAGAGCCTCTGCTACGAGATTCTTGGGTTTATACTCGGTTTTTGAAGGATTTACTGAAGAAGCAATTCAATATTATAAGGAGTCCCGGCAGCTGTTTTGGTCTTTGGATTTATTTGAAGAAGAATTAATGATGCTAACCGAGGCTTATTATTGGCTTTATATTTGGATGAATAATCAAGAGGAAATGCACTATTG
>JAEWMK010000270.1 GCA_023457235.1 Bacillota bacterium | reverse complement strand
GCACTGACTTTAGCATTTTTTCATTATGATTGCCTTGCACCTGCTCCAAGAATTGATGAACAACATCATGGAACCAATCACATACTTGTTCTATATTTTCAAGATGAAGTAATTCCTTTGCATATTGAAATTGAATGGTAAAGACTTCTCTGTATGGTGCCCCCCCATTGATTGCGGCACGAGATAATGAGGAAAGTAAATCAAGTGTTTGCAGCTGAAATAGCCGCGGACTAATATTCTTCTGTGCGGAGAAAACTTTTGTTACTGTAGATAAACTACGTTTAACCCCCTCACAATCTCCAACAGCCAATTGATTAGCAATGATGCCCATCTCATTTAATTCAAGTAGGTCAATTCCATTTGAGATCGGTTCTACATCCACAATATGAATGACCGAATGATTCCCAGTGAAAAATCTTTTTGCTAAAGCCCGTAGCGCCTCTTCATAGGAAAGATGAAAATTTCGGGCATCCTCATAATAGTTTCCAATCCCTAATGTAATTGAAAGCCCTGTATTAGATTTTATAAAACTTTGCAGCATTTCCGCATGACAAATGCTTGCATTTTTATGATTTTCCATATTACTTTGCGGCCCTAAAGCCAATAAAAGCACAACCTTTTCCGGCCCGTTGTTAATTGTCATCATTTCCTCAGCTAGATGAAGCTCGAAATACTGTTGAATGGATTCAATTAATTGGGCTCGAATGGATTGCCCCCAAAATTTACTTTTATTTTTCATTTGTCTATGGTAATCATCAATACAAGCGATCATACATGTATTCGGAATCACAGATAGACCCGCATAATGGCTACGGTCCCATATTTGCTTCGAATGCTTAGCATTTCCAAAAATTAAATCATAAGCTAAACTCATTTTCACATCATTTTTAAGCTGATCAAAGCTCCCAAAGTCTTTTAATAAATATTGTTGAGGATTATCAATATTTATTTTTAATAGTTCAAGAAAGGTTCTGTATAGTTCCTCCTCGGAAAACGATTTTGCGATACAATCAAATACCCCGGCTTTAAAATATTCCCTAATTTCCTCCGGATAAAAATGCTGTTTAATCATGATGGTATAGTGCAATTGATTCTCTTTGCTTTTTTCTAAAATGGCCTTGTGGTTCACGGCTGTTTCATGATCCACATCTAGGAGAATAATAGAATCTTTCCAATCCGATCCAACTAAAAATTTGTTATTCGTAGAACTTACCTTTTCAATCAAAAAAGGTGAGTGCAGTAAATCATTTACGTTCTTCAACTGTTCTAGAAAGGCTTTATCTTCCGAAACGAAAAGAAGCCGCTTTTTTCTCATTTTGTCTCACCTCTTCTATGAATGATGGAAAAAGTTTATGCAACTATAAAGGCTTTTTCAGACCAAACTCGCGAACCATATTGTTTGCTTTAATATATCCCGCATCTGCGTGTCGAATAATATTTAATCCTGGATCAATCGTCAGTAAATTTTTCAACTTTTTCAATGCGTCCAGACTTCCATCAGCCACTGCCGTCATTCCAGTGTGAATGGAATTGCCAATCCCAACACCGCCGCCATGCTGAATGCTGACCATTGTCGCTCCGGCACTTGCATTCAATAGTCCAGTCAGAATAGGCCAGTCCGCAATGATATCGCTTCCATCAGGCATACCTTCTGTTTCTCGTAATGGCGCAGCCATTGTACTTCCTTCAGAATGATCTCTTGTGATGGCGACTGGGGCGGATAACTCACCGGAAGCAACCATATTATTAATCAATTCCCCAATTTGACTGCGTTCGTGGTAATTTAGCCAGCAAGTACGAGCGGGCAGGCCATAGAAATATATTCTTTCCTGAACAAACCTAATCCAGCGGTAAATTCTTTCATCACTTTCAAAATTTGCCAAAATGGCTTCGTCCAATTTATAAATGTCACCAGGGTTTCCAGAAAGTGCAATCCAGCGGCAAGGTCCTCTTCCTTCACAATAAAGTGGCCGTAGGTACTCGGCAATAAATCCTGGGAACGAGAAGGCGCTTTCAAAACCAGCTTTAAAAGCTTGACCGCGAATATTATTTCCATAATCAAAAACGATCGCTCCTCTATTTTGAAGCTCACACATCGCCTTAACATGCGCAATCAATGTTTCCTCAGCCATTTTTAAATATTTCTCCGGCTTTTTATTTCTTAAAAATTCAGCTTGCTCTAATGTTAACCCACTTGGTATATAGCCATTGAGCATATCGTGAACAGCCGTTTGATCTGTCACAATATTTGGTGTAATCCCCTTTTGGACCATCTCACAATAAACATCTGCCGCATTTCCGCATAGGGCAATAGCAAGCGGCCTTTCCAGTTTGATTGCTTCTTCAGCCAAGACGAGCGCTTCTTCGAGTGTATAAACCAATACATCACAATAGTTATTAACTAATCGTTTTTTGATCTTTCCCTCATCTACTTCAACAACAATGCACACACCGCCATTCATTGTAACGGATAAAGGCTGTGCGGAACCCATCCCACCGAGGCCCGATGTTAAGACAAGCTTCCCTTTTAATGAGGATTGAAAGTACCGATTCGCTATTTCGTTCATTGTTTCAAATGTCGCCTGGAGAACGCCTTGGACTCCAATATATGCCCATGAAGCCGCAGTAGCCTGTCCATACATCGTCAATCCTTTTTTCTCGAGTATGGAAAAGTACTCATCATTTGCCCACTTTGGCACAACCATTGCCGCAGAAGAGAGAACCCGCTGGGAAAAAGGAAAAGTCCGGAAAGTCGCAACTGGCTTTCCGGATTGGATTAATAATGTGTGGTCGCTATCAAGGTCTTTTAGTTCACGGATAATCGCTTCCATTGCTTTCTTGTTTCTTGCGGCTTTTCCCCTTCCGCCATAAACGATTAACTCGTCGCTATTTTCAGCAACCCTTGGATCAAGGCTATTGAGGAATAAGCGCAATAGGCATTCAGTTTCCCAGTTCTTGCAGGACAACTCTTTTCCGATCGGTGATTGAATTGTTGGTTTGATCATAAACTCACTCCCTATTTCGACCCTTGAATCCTATTATACATTTTTTATTTCTCTAATTCTCTAAATTTTTCATCTTTTTATGAGCCACTTCTTAGTAAAAACTATTTTAATAAATGACTAGAAATGACCATTTTCTGTACTTGAGATGTTCCTTCAAAGATTTCCAAAATGCGCTGATCACGATATAATCTTTCGACCGTAAATTCTTTCATATATCCGTAACCACCATGGATTTGTACGGCTTTATGAACGATACGATTGGATGCTTCCGCCGTGAATAATTTGGCAATCGATGCTTCTTTTGATAATCTGTATCCCTTTTTATCTTTTAAACTAGCAGTATAGTATGTGTATAAACGACCAATTTCAAGTTCTGCCGCCATTTCCGCTAACATCCATTGTATACCTTGGTACTGGGAAATGGACTTGTTAAAAGCAATACGCTCCTTGGAGTATTGAACGGCTTCATCTAGCGCAGCCTGAGAAAGGCCAATCGCCATTGATGCGATTCCGATACGGCCTCTGTCTACTACTTGCATAGCAATTTTAAAGCCGTCACCTTCTTCACCGACCAAGTTTTCTTTTGGAACACGAACATTATCGAAGATGACTTCATCTGTTTTAGCCCCACGTATCCCCATTTTGTTATCACCGGCACCAAATGATAATCCAGGTGTACCTTTTTCCACGATAAAGGCACTAATACCCTTCGTACCTTTTTCAATATCTGTCTTTGCATAGACGACCAATGTATCAGCATAAGCACCATTTGTAATAAATATCTTTGAACCATTGATTACATATTCGTCACCTTCGAACTTGGCATTTGTTTTCATTGATGCAACATCGGTTCCACCGTTTGGCTCAGTTAAACAAAATGCAAATAATTTCTCCCCTGAGCAGCCCGGAACTAAATATTTCTCCCTTTGCTCTTGATTTGCCGCAAGATATAAACCGTCAATTCCTAAATAATGGGCAGTAAGAATAGATCCTGTTGCCGCACAAGCATAGGTAATTTCCTCAACAGCAATCGCCTCAGAGATGGCATCCGCACCTACACCGCCATCCTCTTCTGGATAGGCAATTCCTAATAAACCTAGTTCACCCATTTTTTTAATATGCTCAATTGGGAAGCGATTTTCCTCATCTAATTCAGCCGCCACAGGCTTTAATACTCCCCTACTAAAATCACGGACCATGCTGCGGATGCTTTTTTGTTCTTCCGTTAACTCAAAATTCATTACGATTTCCTCCCATTTCTAGATCGAATATTATAGTTCTATTTTTACTTCTTTGAATTTCCCGATTATCTCTTCTGTATGTTCCCCTAATAATGGACTTGGGGATTGAATAACAGCTGGAGTCTTAGACAATTTCACCGGATTTCCGGGTATTCTAAACTTTCCAGCGGTTGGGTGTTCCAACTCGATTAACATTTCTC
>JAEWMK010000269.1 GCA_023457235.1 Bacillota bacterium | reverse complement strand
TGATTTCTGGGTCTTCAAGTGTCTTTTTAAAGGCATCATGGATATTGGTTATTTCCTTCTATTGTAAACTTTTTGGGCCTATGACACCAGTGAATACATCAACGGCAGCATCAATTCCTTTTTCCTTGGCTAAAGGAATATCCTGATATTCTTCCGGTTTATAACTACCTATATTTGCAAGAATTCGAAAATCACCGTTTTTAACATATTGCTTTACAGACTGAGGAAGTAGCGATGCGCCTTGAACATGACCACCTAACACAACAGCTACTTTTGTGATTGGTTGAAAGCTATCATGTCTATAGGTTGTATAGATGTTTGTTATACGGTAACCATTCCAAGTGTATACATCAGGCTTCGAGTTAACAACTTCGGTATTACCAATGGTTCCAGCTCTACCTGACTTTGTAACGATCTCGATAGAGCCATTGTTAGGTAGATATTTTTCAGCACCCGATACTAACCTAACACCCTAGCAATCTTTTCTGTAGCACTACCAGCACCATAATGAACAATTAATTGTATAGGCTTTTTAGGAAAGCCGCTTTTTTGTTCTGTTTCAGGTGTTTCTGTTTCAGACACATTCGGTGAACTTGTGCTTTTGTTACTTTGAGAACAACCTCCTCTGATCAGTAACAATGCTAGAAATGTAATCATTATAATTTTTTCATATAAAATTCTTCCAAATGAAATTATTATTTATTTCTTATCTTAATTAAAAGCGGTTTCATTATATTGCTATAATCTATTCAATTATCAACTTTTAATAAACATTAGTCCTTACTCGCTTTTTTAAAAATATTAACTACAAATATAGTGTTAATATTATAAATAAAAATAATCTAAAATTCTTCTACTACCAACAAATCTAATAAAATAAGTTCGCTATCCAAAAGTAATTTCCAAAATAATTGCAAGTAAGGTTGATATAAAAAACAATAGAAAAGCGAAACCAAAATTTTGTTTTACTACATTCATTGGACTGTCTTGAAGTGTAACTGCTACTATATTTGCGTTCATAGTAAACGGGCTTGAGGCTCCCCCTGTTAACGCTCCACCCAAAATTGCTAATGCCAGCCACTCAGGTGATACATCTATCACATTTATGTTTAATGTCTGTGTCACTAAAACAACTACTAATTGCGGTATAATCCCCGTCCAAGACATGATAAATGCAACGAAACTAATAATAAATAAGATAAGTGGACCGAACGATTGACTCAACATTTGAACATTACTATTAATGATTCCACTAATATCAGAATGATCAATGACATTAATGAATAAAGAGACACCAACAAACAAGGCTACCTGCGCAGAAATTTTCGGTACGTTGGTCTTTAACCGATTATTAAAGTTATTAGAAAAGTCTTTTCCCCTTTTTAACAATAAGGACCATAGGAATGAATAAGGTATTATCATCAAAACTACTGCATCAAGTATCGAATATGACAACCAATAGCTTAATGTCAATATCAATCCTATAAAAAGTAAAATGCTTACTAAAAAGAGTACTAAACTAATTTTATCCTTTAAGGATATAGATTGGTCGTTCGCTTCTACGAAAAACCATTTTTCATCTATTCCTTTAAATTTACGAGAACTTGTTATAATGTCTATGACCAATAACACAATCGCCAATGAAAACGTAATCGGTAAAAGTATGGATGGCTTCGCTCCCGTTCCATAAATTGCAATGATAGGCAGTGTGGCTACCGGAGACCATAATAGTGTCAATATAAAAGGTCTAACTAACGTCATTGATTGGAATTTATTCACTAATGCAGAGGGCATCTCTTTTAAAAAATTTGATAACGTTGTCTGTATCGTTGGAATGGCCGGTGCAGACATAACCGAACAAATAATAAAAGTAATTATAGAATAGGTTGAATATATACTTTGAAACGAAGAAACTTTTCCTTTAAAAAAATCATAGATTTTCTTCGGATACTCCCCTTGTACAACAGGAATAGCAAAAAAAGAAGCATATGCTAATAATACTAAAATATTTGTCATTCCTGAAAAGTATGTAATAGCATTCCATGTAAACAAACCTTCAACATACATTACAATAAGTGAAAAGGAAAAAAATAATATAATAATTATTTTATAAAAGTTCTGTAACCCTGGTAGAGAGATCAGAAACGCTAATAAACCACAAGCGCCTAAAATGATGTCAGCTTGTTTTATGGGTACAATTAATTGAAAAATGTATACTAAAAATAACAGATTAAATAGAATGGCTCTCAAACTACTTACAAGTTTTATCCAGTCTATATCAATCACTTCCCTTGCCTGCTCACAATTTTATATCTTACCACTTTTTAATAAGCTGCTATTTTAAGAGCCAACATAATAAGTAACCAGTTTATTAAATAATGTTAGCAAGAGTGGGTGCCATTAGCAGACACCCTTTCTTGCAGTTTACTGTGTGATTAAAATTGTCGGTTGGTATTACAGTTTAAAAATTCTCTGTGCGTTTAGACCCAAAATTTTATTTTGCGTAACTGGATTAACAAGTCCATTTACCCGATTAAGAATTCCAGCTGGATCAGAAATGTTGTGAGGATAATCTGTACCAAAGAGTACATTACCAGACCCTTTAACCTGAATACAATAATTTAGAGTTTCGTCATTAAAGACGACAGTATCGATATATATTTGATCACTTAGATAATAGGTACTTGGTTTTTCTTTAATACTTACGCGACAAGCCGGCATGTTTTCATAACAATGATCAAGGCGTCCAAGGAAAAATGGCAAGCCTGCTCCGCCATGTAAGCTAAGTATTTTCAGGTTAGGATAGCGATCAAAGAATCCATCATAAATCATGCGGGCTAAAGCTAAGCTCGAATCATACATAAAACCGAGTGATGCAATTAGGTTATAGTTAAGTAGATCCATTTCATCCATTCCTTGTGGTGCAGATGGATGAATTTGGACAGTCAAC
>JAEWMK010000268.1 GCA_023457235.1 Bacillota bacterium | reverse complement strand
CTCCCCTTAAAACTATTAATAAAGTTTAAGTTAGTTTTAAAATCTAGTAGGTATTCTAGTTGTTTAATTCAATATACATACCGTACCATAACATCATTTCGAAATCAATATATAGTATCAATAATATTTAAACACCCACTACATGTTGTACTAACATATAAAAAAACCGTATTTTGTCAAACTAGTAATTCATTAAAAATTAGAGAAAAATAAAGATTACTGTGCCATTTTCGATTAAAATAACGAAATATGGAAAAATTTCTTGTTTGCAAAATTTAATCGACGATTTATCAACATTCTTGGAAAAACAAACAAAAAAATGTGGCTTTTGTACCACATTTTCTTATAAATTTCGACTTCATTATCTATTTTCGAAAATTCCAAGCATCATTTAAATATTTTTCGACTTCAATATTCTTTATAATTTTTAATTCTCCCTCACTTAGTATATATGGTTGGAGCTCAATTTCAAGACCTTTTTCGAATCCATTTTTGAACGCTTGTTTTGCTTGTTCTAATGATACTGGCTTCTTTGCAAGACTATTAATAGAAACAGCTTTTTTGCTAAATGCAGATTTCATTCGCTCCTTAATCCGCTCATTATTAAATTTAAATAAACTAAAAAGCTGCTCTTCATCTATATCTAGTAATATCGAGCCATGCTGTAAAATGACACCCTTTTGTCTTGTTTGGGCACTACCAGCAACTTTCCTTCCTTCGACAACTAATTCATACCATGATGGCGCATCAAAACAAACAGAAGTTCTTGGATTTTTCAATTCCTCCTGTTCTCTAGTAGTTGGTATGGAAAAATAAGCATCAAGCCCCAGCTCCTTAAAGCCTTCTAAAATCCCTTCTGAAATAACTCGATACGCTTCGGTTACGGTTTGGGGCATTTTCGGATGTACCTCTGAAACAATAACACTGTAAGTTAATTCTTTATCATGCAAAACCGCCCTGCCGCCTGTAGGTCGTCGAACAAATCCTAATTTCTGTTCTCTCACCGCATCCATATTTATTTCTTTTTCTACCGTTTGAAAATAGCCGATAGAAAGTGTCGGGGGATTCCAGCCATAGAATCGAATCGTTGGTCCAATTTTCCCTTCACTATGCCAAGTTAACAGTGCTTCATCACAAGCCATATTAAAGCTTGGAGAGCAGTTCTCTGAATCTATAAAATTCCATACTTCTTTTTCCATATATTATTTACTCCTTTTTACCAGCTATTATTTAGTCTACCAAATAGTAGCTAATTCCCAAAACAGATATGCCTATCTTCATCTTCTGGATAATTATTTTCTTATTTTCTTTGCCTATTGAAACAAACCTTTATATAATTATAAATGGACATTTTCGCGAAGAATGAGGGAGGAGTTATTACAATGGATTCATTACTTTTATTAATTATAACGATCGTGGCAATTGTCGTTTATTTTGTAGGTACGAAGCTTTACCAAAAACGCTACTTAAAAACGTTAACAGAAGAAGAATTTATTGCTGGTTATCGAAAGGCACAACTAATAGATGTTCGTGAGCCAAATGAATTTAAAAATGGACATATTCTTGGTGCTCGAAATATTCCGATTAGTCAACTTCGAATGAGAAAGGCTGAAATACGTCCGGACAAACCTGTTTACTTATATTGTCAAAGTGGTATGCGCAGTGCTCAAGCTGCTAGTATATTAAAGAAAGCAGGATGCCAGGACATTAATCATCTTAAAGGCGGCTTTAAAACTTGGACAGGCAAGATTAAAAAGAACTCATAAGAAAAGCGCAAGCGCCTTGCTCATCGCCGTACAAACTGGAGGGGACAACGACAGCGATAAAGGAAACTTGAATTGCGTTAGCAATTCTTAGTTGACTTATCATAGGGAGGAGACCAGAAGTTTGCTAGGCGATAGGCGCTGGAGCTAGACAATGAAAAGGAGCTGTCATTTCAGCTCCTTTTCTTTTTTAAATACTATTTATTTTTCAAAACGTAAAACAGGTTTTCTCGCTGCCAATGTTTCATCAAGACGTTTCACGACCGTATTATGAGGTGCTTCCTGAACAACTTCCGGTGTTTCCTCTACTTCTTTAGCAATTCGAATCATAACATCAATAAATTCGTCAATCGTTTCCTTCGATTCCGTTTCTGTTGGTTCAATCATCATACATTCCTCAACAATAAGCGGGAAGTATATTGTTGGTGGATGATAACTGAAATCTAATAATCGCTTCGCAATATCTAATGTACGGACGCCCAGTTTTTTCTGACGGCGACCTGATAATACAAACTCATGCATACAATGTGTATCATGTGGTAAATCATAATAGGGAGCGAGTCTTCTCATCATATAGTTCGCATTTAAAACAGCATATTCCGAAACAAGTCTTAACCCTTCCGGACCCATTGTACGAATATAAGCATAGGCACGAACATAAATGCCGAAATTACCATGGAATGGTTTTACACGGCCAATCGTTTGTGGCTTATTATAATCCAAATAAAAACCATCTTCATTTTTAGCAGCTAAAGGTACTGGTAAATATGGTATTAAATCAGCTTTAACTCCAACAGGACCAGAACCCGGACCACCGCCGCCGTGTGGACCCGTAAATGTTTTATGCAGATTTAAGTGGACAACGTCAAATCCCATATCCCCTGGGCGTGCTTTCCCTAAAATGGCATTTAGATTAGCACCATCATAATAAACT
>JAEWMK010000267.1 GCA_023457235.1 Bacillota bacterium | reverse complement strand
GCCGGAGAGCGCCGTTTCATGGGGAGCCCGGTTTGAGATTTCAGTTCCATTGTAAAGAATGCTACCGCTTTTCGGCTTTACCTGTCCGCTTATCGTTTTTAAAGTCGTTGATTTGCCGGCACCATTACTGCCGATTAATGTTACAATTTCACCCGCACCGACATGGAGCGAAATCCCCTTTAAAGCCTGAATACCGCCGTAAAATGTATCGATATTTTGTAAGTCCAAAATCTTTTCAGTCACTTCTCGTCCCCCTTCCCTTATGAGGCTGAATCTGCTCCACTTTTTCCTAAGTAGGCTTCAATCACCTTTTGGTTTGTACGAATTTCTTCCGGTATCCCCTCGGCAATTTTTTCTCCATGGTCGAGCACAATAATATGCTCAGATATTTCCATAACAAGCTTCATATCATGCTCAATTAAGACAATTGTCAGTCCAAATTCATTACGCATTTTGAAAATCAGCTCTGTCAGTTCTTTCGTTTCCTTCGGATTCATCCCGGCTGCCGGCTCATCTAATAAAAGAATCTGCGGCCTTGTTGCCAATGCCCGGCCAATTTCTAAGCGGCGCTGGGCCCCATAGGAAAGGTTTCGGGCCTCTTCATTTGTAAATGGACTTAAGCCGATATAATCCAATATATTGTACGCCTCTTGTTCGGCGAATCTTTCTTGTTTTTTAAAAGAAGGCAAGTCTAGAACAGCCCCCATGATTCCTTGTTTAATATGGTTGTGCATCCCAACCATGACATTTTCAAGCACTGTCATGCTTCCAAATAAACGAATGTTTTGGAACGTCCTTGAAATTCCTTTTGCTGAAACAGCATGAGGCTTCAGCCCGACAATCGATTTCCCATTTAATTCAATATCCCCGCTTGTTGGTTGATAAACACCAGTTACCATATTAAAAAACGTTGTTTTTCCAGCCCCATTCGGACCAATAACGGCGGTGATGGAGCCTTTTTTTACGTCCATACTAATATCGCTGTTGGCAATCAGGCCCCCAAAGGCTTTTGTTAAACTTTTAACCGTTAAGATGGACATTGTTATCTTTTCGCCTCCTCCGCTCGAGCTACTGGTTCTTGTGACGTCCCTGAGATCATACTGCTAATTTTGCCTTTATTTTTGCTAAGCTTTTCAAGATTGAATACCGGGTTTTTGGCCGGCAATAGTCCCTGTGGCCTATACAAGGCAAAGCCGATTAAGATCGCTCCAAAAATAAAGCGCTGCATTTTGGCCGGAGACAGTGCGTCTGGAATCGAGATAATTCCTTGTAAGTTAAGCTGATTGAGCCAGTTGGCAAACTCTGTTAGCACCTGCAGGTTCAGAATCGTCATGATTGCCGCACCTAAAATAACCCCCGGAACACTGCCCATTCCACCTAGAAGAACCATAACAAGGATTGTGATCGATTCCAGCAATGTAAAGCTTGTTGGATCGACAAAGGTTTGTTTTGCAGCAAACACAACGCCCATTACACCTGAAAAAGAAGCACCAATAGCAAATGCCATAAGCTTTGTTCTGACTAAGGGAATTCCCATCGCTTGCGCAGCAATTTCATTTTCACGAACGGCTTTCCAAGAGCGACCCAGCTTCGAATACTCGAGCCTGCGGACAGCAAAAACGGTAATGACAAGAATCGCAAGGACGATAAAGTAAAATTGACTTGGATACATAAATTCAAACCCAAAAATCTTTGGCGGCGTTATTGAAATAAGGCCCATCGCCCCATTGGTAATATTGACAGGACGGTCAAGGTTGTTAAAAACAATGCGGATAATCTCCCCAAAACCAAGGGTTACAATCGCCAAATAATCCCCTTTTACACGCAATACCGGGACACCAATAATCACACCGGCAATCGCTGCAGCAATTCCTCCGATGATGAGAAACAGCCAGAAGCTTTCACCTGGTAGCGGAAACTCGCCGAATGGCAGAAACTCCGCTGCCTGCCCGGTTGCAAAGATTCCGTAACTGTAGGCACCAACGGCAAAGAAGGCAACAAATCCAAGGTCCAATAAGCCAGCTAGGCCAACAACGATGTTTAATCCCAGTGCCATCGCTACATAAATACCAACAAAGCAGGCGACCTCCATGTACGACTGATAGGCCGGTCCTTGACTTGCGGCAATTGGTAAAATAACGATCAAAACGGTCCCAGCGATAAGCCACTTTTTCAAATCGCTTAAGCCTGTAAAGTGTAAAAGCAATAATGATGCCAATAAAAGTAGGAAAGCTATAACCGACTTTTGCGCAAGAATTAAACTTCCCGCTGTCAGCACAATGTAGGCAATGATTAAGGCAGCTTGGTACTTTTTATTGGCTTTGATTTTGTCCAAAAATGGCGTGAGCTTTGTAGTCAATTTATTTTTCACCATCATTCACCTACACCTTCTCCGTTACTGCCTTGCCAAACAGGCCTTCCGGCTTAAAGATGAGCACTAAGATCAGGATTGAGAATGCAAACACATCTTTATATTCCGCACCGAACACTCCATTAGTGATGATGGTCAGATTGGCCGCGGCAAACATTTCAAGTAAACCGATTAGAATCCCGCCAAGCATTGCCCCACGGATATTGCCGATGCCCCCAAGAACAGCTGCAGTAAAGGCCTTTAACCCTAGAATAAAACCGATATATGGATCGATTGTCCCGTATTGAACTGCAAATAAAACCCCCGTTGCCCCGCCTAATGCTGAGCCGACAAAGAAGGTAATCCCGATCACTTTATTTACATTTACAGTCATCAGGGCAGCAGTTTCCCGGTCCTGAGCAACCGCTCTCATCGCCATGCCCCACTTTGTCCGATTAATAAAAAAGTCCAACCCAACCATTAAAATGATGGCTGTAACTAACACGATAATAAAAGAGGATTTAAAGGAAGCATCACTAAAAACGGGAAGGATCGCTGAAGTTTTTACAACAATTTGGTCACTAAAGAGGCTGGGACCAGTTAAAATGTAGTTTCCCTTTTTTAGCTCCGTAATAAAGCGAATTAAATCTTGAAGCACAAATGAAATCCCAATCGCTGTGATTAACGCAATTAGTTTTGGAGAGTTTCTTACAGGCCGGTAAGCTACCCTTTCAATACCTACCCCCAAAAGTCCCGTTATTACGGATGTAATTAATAAAATGATAATAAGGGCAAGAAGAGCCGGCATCGAAGCCATTAAACCTAAAGATGTAAAAGATAAAAGCATCGCCGTTCCTATAAATGCACCTGTCATAAAAATTTCACCATGGGCGAAATTGATTAACTCTAAAATTCCGTAAACCATCGTATAACCAAGCGCAACTACTGCATATACCGCTCCTAGCGTTAAACCATCAATTAATACTTGCGGCAATGTGTGGAGGACTTCTGCTAACATTTATTCACCCACCTTATTGATTTGTTTTGAAAAGGCTTTTTCTAAGATATTGTTGCTTTTTACTACCTTTTTTAAGGTTCGTTCTAATAAATAGACGGAGAAATTTCTCTTAATATGGTAAATGGATGTAAATTAGCCGAAATAGACGGAGGCATTCCGCTTATTAGGTTTTAAACCGCACAAATGGGCGACTTTTCTTTGAATAACCGGAAATCCTCCGTTTATTTAAGCCAAAATGAGCTCCATTTTGCAAATAACCGGAAACCCTCCGCTTATTTTTTTACCTTCCGAGGGGGCTATCCTTTCAGCCGTCTTTTTCGCAGTTTTAGTTCTGATTCTAAATGAATAAACCTCCCCTTTTCTTCCATAAACAACAACGTTTACGAAAACAGCCTTTGAAAAAAAGGGTAAAGACAGCTGTCGATACCCTTATTGATTGATCTCTGTATATAGTGTTGACTTGAATGCGGGTTACTTGCTAACCTCATCCACTTGAGCTGCAGGATAGCTTGCTTCTTCAAACTTGTAGATGAAAATTTTTGCGTAATTATTGTCACCAATTTCATCAAAGCTTACTTTTGTAACAACACCCTGATACTCTTTTACGTTGCGGACTGCTTGTGCAACCTGTTCGCGAGTTGGAAGTGCATTGTTATTTGCCTTAATGGATTCTTCAATTCCTTGAAGAAGTACGCCCATCGCATCATATCCATACGCAGAATATCCTTCAATGTCTTTTCCGAATTTAGCTTTATATTTTTCAGCAAATTGCTTACCAACATCTGTGGCTGTCGTAACACCGGCAGCAGATGTTATATACGTGTTCAGTACGCTGTCCCCAGAAATTTCCACTAAAGTGGAAGAGTCCATTCCATCGCCACCCATAATTGGACCTGTAAAGCCTTTCTCACGTGCCTGCTTAATAATCATGCCGCCCTCTGTATACATACCGCCAAAATAAATCATGTCAGGCTTTTGCGCAACAACCTGATTCATCACACCATTGAAGTCCTTCTCACCAATCGTAATACCTTCAAAACCGACAACTTCGGCTCCTAGCTCTTCGGCAGCACCTTTAAATGCTTCGGCCAGACCTGTACCATAAGCGGTTTTATCTTGAATAATGAAAATCTTCTTAGCACCTAATGTATTTACAGCAAATGCTGCCCCTGCAGGACCTTGGAAATCATCACGTGCCACGATGCGGTTGACTGTTTTTAATTTGCGGTCCGTAACGTCAGTCGCTGTATTAGCCGGTGAAACCATCGGCAGGCTATATTTCTCATAAATTTCCGACGAAGGAATCGCTACCCCGGAGTTGTAGTGCCCTACTACCCCAAGAATCGCTGTATCAGAACCAATTAACTGTGCATTGGCAACCCCTTTTTTCGGGTCAGCTTGGTCATCATATGGGACTAATGCCAGTTCAAAGCCTAGCTCTGTAAACTTTGCTGCATTTTCTTCTAACGCAAGTTGGGCTCCTAGTATAATAGATTCACCAATCGTGGCACTACCACCAGACAACGGACTTTGTG
>JAEWMK010000266.1 GCA_023457235.1 Bacillota bacterium | reverse complement strand
CCAACTAAACAAACGAAAAACCAACGACTCCACAAGGCTCTAAACCCAAACATAGATAGATTATCAAGCACAATATTCACCTCATTATACTTCAAAAGGGACCCTGCTTTAAAAGCTCGAGTCCCATTTTTAAATTTTTTACCACCAAACAACTGTCATCAAGGCAAGGATACTAACAGCTGCTACTAGAACACCTGAGAAAATAAAAAGAATAGGTGCTTCATGTCCTTTGTGCTTCATATGCATAAAGTAAAACAACTGAAAAACAACTTGAATCAGCGCTAAAACAAATATAAACGGTGCTACAAACCACATGCTAATTGAATCAATAAAGACAACAGCTGCGAAGGCTAGAATCGTTAACAATATCGTTACTCCAAACACGATAAATTGTTGATTCATTTCCTCCTTATTGACAGCCTTCCGAATTTCCCATTTTGTAGTTGAATTTGAATTTGAATTCATATCCATTTAGCTTAGCCCACCTTTCCCATTAAATAAACAACTGAAAAGATGAATACCCAAACAACGTCAATAAAGTGCCAGTAAAGACTTGCTACATAAAACTTTGGTGCAGTGTATAGACTAAGAGGACGTCTAGCATTACGAACCAATAGCGTGATAATCCAGCAAAGACCAAATGCAACGTGCGCTCCATGGAATCCAGTTAGTGTATAGAAAGCTGACGCAAAAGCATTTGTAGTATACGTTAGACCTTCATGTACATAATGGTTAAATTCATATATTTCTAGACCTAGGAAACATGCACCAAGGATAACCGTGATCCACATCCATGTTAACATACCTTTGTAATTATTATTCTTCATTTGGTACATTGCATATACACTAGTCAAACTACTGAATAATAAGAACATTGTTGCCAAAAACACTAATGGCAATGAGAAAAGCTCCTGTGATGTCGGGCCATTTATTGTTGAATTACGAAGTGCCAAGAATGTACCGAATAACGATGCAAACATGACTGTTTCTCCACCAAGAAACAACCAGAAACCAATAAACTTATTTTTACCTTCCATCGTCGCCTTTTCGGGCTCCGCTGGGAAGTTTTCTTTAGTTAAAACTTGTTCCGCTGCCATTACGCATTTAAACCTCCTTCACGTTCAAGGTCTTCTTTATGGATATGGTAACCGTGATCATCTTTAACAGATCGAATAAACATAGCTCCAAACATAATTACCAATCCAATGATCCCAACAGCTAAGGCTAGCTTATTAGTTCCAAGATCATGGTACATAAAGCCAAATCCTGAGATAAACATACCTACAGAAATGATAAACGGATTAATTGATCCGTTTGGCATGTGAATATCACCAAGCGGCTCAGCCGGAATTAGTTCACCATTTCCGTTCATTTTCTCATAAAAAACCGGATCTAAGCTGCGTACAAGCGGCAATTGTTTAAAGTTATACTCCGGTGGTGGTGATGCAATCGCCCACTCAAGTGAACGTCCATCTCCCCATGGATCGTTAGGAAGCTTTTCTTTATTAAAGAATGACATAACCATATTGATAACGAGTATTAAAACACCAATACCCATTAAAATAGCACCAATAGAACTTACAAAGTTTGCTAAATCCCAGCCTTGGTTTGGCAAGTACGTGTATACGCGACGCGGCATGCCCCAAAGCCCCAATAAATGCTGAATAAAGAATGTTAAATGGAAACCAATATAAAATACCCAGAACGTGATTTTACCTAATGTTTCATTTAGCATTTTACCGAACATTTTTGGCCACCAGAAATGGATGCCGGCAAATAAACCTAATACGATACCACCAACAATAATGTAGTGGAAGTGCGCAACGACGAAATAAGTGTCATGGTAAATATAGTCTTGTGCGGCAGAGGCAAGCATTACACCTGTTACCCCACCCATTACAAACGTTGGAACAAACCATACCCCATATAACATTGGTACTGTATAACGAATATTACCGCCCCACATCGTAAAGAGCCAGTTAAACACCTTAATACCCGTTGGTACACCAATTGTCATTGTCGCTACAGCGAAAATTGAGTTAGCTACAGCACCCATACCTGTTGTAAACATATGGTGCGCCCATACCATGAAGCCTAGGAATCCAATTAAAACTGTTGCAAATACCATGGATGTATATCCGAAAATTCTTTTTCTTGAAAATGCAGATATAACATCTGAGAAAATTCCGAATGCTGGCAGTACTAAGATATAAACCTCCGGATGTCCAAAAATCCAGAATAAATGCTCCCAAAGAATCGTGTTTCCACCTAGAGCTATATCAAAGAATTTTGCACCAAATAAACGATCAAACATCATTAAGAAAATACCTACTGTTAACGGTGGGAACGCAAATAGAATTAATGATGATGAAACGAAAATTGTCCATGTAAACATTGGCATACGCATAAACGTCATACCAGCTGTACGCATTGTAATAATAGTTGCTAAAAAGTTAATCGCAGAGATTAATGTACCAAAACCTGAAATCTGTAAACCAATTAAGTAAAAATCTACACCATGTGTTGGGTCAGCCATCGCAAGCGATGCGTAATTCGTCCAACCTGCTGCTGGCATTCCACCTAAAAACCAACCAAAGTTAAAAAATAAAGCTCCGAAGAAATACAACCAAAATCCTAGCGAATTCAAAAATGGAAACGCTACGTCGCGGGCTCCAATTTGAATCGGAACAACCGCATTCGCCAATGCAAATATGATCGGCATGGCAACAAAGAATAACATTGTTGTTCCATGTGCTGTAAGTGCTTCGTTAAATGAATTTCCGACTAAAAAATTCATTTCTGGATACATTAATTGTATACGCATTAGTAATGCTTCAATTCCACCAATGACAAAATGTAATAAACCTGCAAAAAGATATAAGTGGGCAATTTTCTTATGGTCTACCGTCGTTAAGTAATCCCAGATAACTGCACCGACACCCCTTTTTTGTGCCAACGTACTCACAATCTAAACCTCCCTAACCCTTATTTATCTTCTTTTGAAAGCGTAAGCAAGTATTGCGTTACTGCTTCAATTTCATCCGGGTTTAATTTATAAGTGTTGCTCATTTTATTTCCTGGTTTCATCGCCTCAGGATCTGCAATCCAATCATGAACATTTTCCGGTGTCATTTCTTTAATTCCAGCAACACGTTCACGATCTGCAAAGTTTGATAAATTTGGTGCCAGTCTTGCAGCCGCAGGACGAGGATCATTTGAGTCTACAGCATGACAACCAATACAACTTTTCGCAAAAACTTCTTGACCAGCTTTAGCAGTAGCGTCCACAGGCTCTTCAGTTGGTTTCTGCATATCAGCTAACCATTTATTGTAATCCTCTTTTGATAATACTTTGACTTTGAAGTCCATTAGCGCATGTGAAGGACCACAAAGCTCTGTACATTTACCGTAATAAACTCCTTCTTTGTAAGCGTGAATCCACATCTCGTTTTCATTGTCTGTATTTACATCAATTTTACCTGCTAATGCTGGTACCCAGAATGAATGCTTAACATCACCAGCTATTAATGATAAGTAAACTCTTTCACCAGCTGGGATAACCAAATCTTGAGAAGTGATAATCTTTTCGTCTGGATATTCAAACTCCCACCAATAAAGCTTACCAGCTACATTGACATGGATTGCATCCTCTGGAATGTCAATCTGCTTAGGATCCAATTTGAAAGTAGCTGATACTGTCGGTACAGCAATTATTAGTAAGATAATAATAGGAATAACAGTCCAAGTAATCTCGAGTTTGTGACTTCCTTCTACTTGTTTTGGAATCATATTTTCTTTCTGTTTTGTTCTACGAAACTTTGTTGAAACATAAATAAAAATTAAAACTACTACAAGAGTAACAATTGTCATGAGTACAGTTGTTAAGATCATTAAGTCATACAACATTTTCCCATTTTCCCCTTGTGGTGTGAGAGCCGATAAATATGGTTTCCCACTACAGCCGGCTAACACGAGCATAAGCATTGAAACAACCACAAACAAACGGCCTTTCCTTCCTAGATGATTCATTACATCCTAACCCCTCTTTCTTTTGAATAAATCTATTTATTTTAAATACCTCTCAACAGTATTAACAAATTGAAAGGTATTTTATAACACGTTTATGATTAATGCTTGTCATAGTATCGTATGTATTATCTTTGTCGTATTTTGTAGACTTTTGAGACTATTAATATTAACTAAATGAAAATATATAAAAAATATGTCGAAAAACTGCTAGTGAGATCATTCTCACTAGCATCCTATTAGATTGTTACAATGACCATCAAAACAAAAATGATTGTTAAATAATTCAACGAATAAATGAACATCCATTTCGCCCATTTTAAATCGTCCTTCATGAAATACCCATATACCCCGATCACTAGCCAGCCTACACTTAGCAGTAATGAAACAATTAAAAACACTGGCCCTAATGATGTTAAGAAAAATGGCAATGGAATTAAGCAAGCCACAAATGCAATAATATGCTTTTTAGTCTCAGCAAATCCCCGCACTACAGGCAGCATTGGTACTCCCGCTTTTCTGTATTCTTCACATTTCTTCATTGCCAACGCGTAAAAATGCGGCGGCTGCCAAATAAACATAATTAGAAATAATACCCATGCTTCTATCGACAGATTGGGATCAATCGCTGCCCATCCGATTAATGGAGGG
>JAEWMK010000265.1 GCA_023457235.1 Bacillota bacterium | reverse complement strand
TTTTGAATTTGGCGTTGATATCAATGGGACAACAGCTGAAGGAGAGCGGTTCATGCGGAAGGCTCCAATCATTGACCATCCCTACTTAACGCAACAGGCTGTGAATGAAATCATTGCTGAAAAAGTGGGAGGTGCTGGGAATGAGTGAGGCCTTTAGCAAAATCTTTTGGGGCTATTTATTTGTTTTGTTTGAGATTCATATTTTCGTAATTGATATTCTCCCAGAACCGGTTGGATACTATCTCATTTTTTCAGGAATTAGCATGTTGTTGAACGACTTTCCCATTGGTCAAAAAGCAAAAAATATTGCCTTGGCTCTCATTTTCATCTCGATTCCGACGGTCTTTCTTCAACAAAATACGGGAGCAGATCAATTGGTGCAATTACCGTTTTTATCTGCTTTATCTATCTATATGACTGTGTTAGGGGTATTAAAGTTAATACTTGTCTTTTATATTTTCCAACTTATTATGGCAATAGTTCAACACCATGGTGATGACGGCTTAATTGCTCGCTCTAAAAAGACATTTAACACCTATATCATCGTAATAGTCCTGACAATGATCGTGCATTCCTTTTCGATCAATTTTTCAATGGATCAGTTCATGGTTGTTTCGATCATTTCAATTATTGTTGGGTTCATTATGGAGATTGTGTTTCTTGTATTATTGAGGAAGATGCGGGAAATTTGATTCTCACCCCCCAATAATTACCCTTATTACAAAATATTGCAAGGTTTTCCTGCATTTTGTGTTAAACTGTCCTCAATCAATCTTTTAAAAACGAGGTGTGAATTGTGGATTTACTTTCTGTCATATCCTTTTTGGGTATAGCAATCGTACTAACTTTAATGCCAGGACCAGACAATTTGTTTGTTTTGGCCCAGAGTATCTCCAACGGAAAAAATGCAGGTATTTCGACAGCACTTGGACTTTGTACAGGGCTAATCGTTCATATCACCGCTGCAACTATTGGGATTACAGCGATCATTTATCAATCTGCTGTAGCATTCCATCTAGTAAAATATGCCGGAGCAGCGTACTTATTAGTTTTAGCCTATAAGTCATTCCGAGAAAAAAGTTCGAGTTTTGACCTTAAAAATGAGAACCAATTAAATTATAAATCTTTGTACAAAAAAGGAATCGTAATGAATCTTTTAAACCCAAAGGTTTCTTTATTTTTCTTAGCCTTCCTCCCACAGTTTGTGAATGACGGAGCAGGCCATGTTTCGATTCAAATGCTTGTTTACGGAATTATATTTTTAATTCAGGCCCTAGTGCTGTTTACTCTATTCAGTATTTTTGCAGGAAAAGTAGGTTATTTTTTGCGAAAAAGTCCTTCTTTATCTAAAAAGATTAATATTATTCAAGGTTCCCTGTTTGCACTAATCGGCTTAAAAATTGCTTTTAGTGAAAAATAATCTTCAACTCCATTTTACCAAATTCAGGAACAATATTCTGATTTTTTGAATTTTAATAAAGTCGTTGAAAAAGTTCCTCATTCAACGTATATTAGATAAAGTATTTCGTGCAACCGTACATAGAAATAATAAATCAAATACGCCTTGGCGTATTTACGCCCAGATTTTTTCGAGCTTGCTCGAAAAACTACCATTTAAAATCTGAGGCATCTGCCGGAGGCTTTAACATTATTCAGCCTCCTGCTCCTGTGATTACTCGTCGCATAAAAACATTTGCTGAATAATGTTAAAAGGCCTTGAAATGGAGGATTAGATCATCGTGACGCTAGGGCCGCGAGTCATTAAAACTGGAATTGCTGTTACACTTGCTTTATTTATTTGTTCTTACTTTAATCTTCAATCTGCTGTGTTTGCCGGTGTGGCTGCGATTTTTACAATTCAACCGTCGATTTACAGAACGTGGAAACAAGTCTGGGATCAAGTACAGACCAATACATTAGGAGCAATCATCGCTCTATTAGCTTTATTTTTCCTTGGCAACGATCCGATTGCGATCGGGCTTGTCATGATTATCGTAATCTTAATAAGCCTCAAGTTAAATATGGAGGCAACCATCTCGCTAACCTTGGTTACCGTTCTTGCCATCATGAGTGCGCCAGGAATTGAAGAGAATTGGATTTTTGCTTTGCACCGATTTGGAATCATCTTAATTGGTATGACATCTGCCTTAGTTGTGAACATTTTCATATACCCGCCCAAGTACAAAAAAAATTACCTGTATAAAGTTCATTCCGTTTTTCAGAATATGGCTCTGCTTATGAGAACTGCGATTTCTAACGAAATGACGGAAAAGTCATATCAGGAACAAATGAAAGAATTGGAGAATGATATTCTAAAACTTGAAGAACTTTATAAGCTATTTGATGAAGAACGCGAAAAAATGGCCAAAATCAACAACATTAATTTACGTGAAATCGTTGTTTTTAAACAAATGCTTAAATCGCTGCAACAAGGATTTCTTGTATTGGAAAATATTGATGATTTTTACTTTCAAAGCAAGCCGAACCCAGACGAAAATATGTTATTTGACAAACATATCGAACATTTAGTTAAATATCATGAACTTTATTTATTAAAGTATGAAGGAAAAATAAAAACAGATGAACCTGAACTTGAAGAGGATCTGGTCGCACAGTCCAAAGTTTTCTTAGAAAAGGTTATTGATTCATATAATCTTGATCATGAACAAAAAATTCATCTTGCTGTTATCGCCTTATCGATCTATAAATATGCCTTTCACATCGAGCGTTTAAATCGTGTAGTGGAACAATATCTAAGAAAACCACAAAAGGATGAAGCCTAAGCGTTTCATCCTTTTGATTTGTTCTTTTATTAAAGGCTAAAAATTATTCAAAAACGTCTTAATGACATCCATTCCACCTATAAAGGTTCCCAGTGATCCCCCTATATTCACAATCATTACAATGAGCAATATTCTAGTCACCTTGTTACGCCAAAATCCTTTGACACTAAAAACATCCTCTGACAACGTTTCAAAGTCCTTTACACTGGGTCTCCTAATGTAGGCCTGTGTTAACCCTGCAAACCACCCTGCTGCAAGGAGTGGATGTAGGGTCGTAATCGGTGCTACTACAAACGCTGTTAGGATCGTCAGCGGATGCCCTAAAGCAACAATGGCCCCAAGTGCTGCAAATGAACCTGTCCATAAAATCCAACTGATTGTCTGTCCAAACCCTGCTGACGGATTGGTCAAAAATGTATAAGCAATAATGGCTACGATCAAAATGGGAAGGCTCCAGCCAATAATTTTAGGCCAATTGGATTTAGGAGGAAGCACAGTCAATTGCTTTAAATCGTGTTCCTTATGGATTTCCTTTGTAATGCCTGGTACATGGGCAGCACCTAAGACGGCGACGATTTTTTCACCAGGCGCATCTTTGATTTTCTGGGCTAAATATTGATCCCTCTCGTCAACTAACGGTTTCTTTAACTGTGGAAAGGTTTCGGTAAATTCATTCAGGATCGCATTAATCGTATCCTGATTTTTCATTTTTTCCAGTTCTTCCTCAGAAATTGTTTCGGTACTAAAAATGCTGGCAATGATCTGGCTAAGTAAAATCGATTTTCCTTTAAAACCGAGATTTCCCCAAATCCTTGAGAATGTAACTTGGATATTTCGGTCAGCCAGTACAAGCTCGGCACCAATTTCTTTCGCGGATTCAATACCTTGAATCATTTCTTGTCCAGCTTTTATGCCAAATTGCTTAGCCATCCTATTTTGAAAGGAAGAAACGGCTAGATTTATTAAAAGCAATGTTGCCTTCTTTTCTTTAATAACCTGAATGATATCCATTTCTTTCCACTTGTTACCTTCGATAATGGATTGATACCTTTGTTGATCCAATTCTACACAAACAGAATCCGGTCTTTCCGCTTCAATAACTTCTTTTACCTGTTCAGCACTGTATTTCGAAACATGTGCTGTACCGATAAGTATGTACTCTTTACCATCTAAATGAATTCTCGTAATATTTTCCTCGTGCATTGTGACCTACCTTGTTATTTTCTATTTTTTTCATTATAACACGAAACACACTTACAAAGCTTTTTAGAACTCATGAATTGGAAAATGGGACCACAAAATACTTTTGTGAATCCCACTTTTTCAAAATTATTTAAAAGGATTTTTCCATTCCATTAATGTACCATAGTTTAGCGATTCCGCATCTTCTAAGTAGTTTTCAACTACCGCAAGTGGTGTTCTACCACAACGCAAAAGGAAGGAAATGACTGGGTCTTTCGTTTTTCCTTCAGTCACCTCGCGAATGTACTCCTCAGGCGTCATCCTATCGGCTACTTTATGATACCCTGGCATGCGACCCCCGCCAAGTAAGCGATCCAATCCCAGCCCGATCACAGTATGATACATCGCCTGCATCATCAGTTTTCCTAGTCCAAATTTCCGGAAACTTGGTCTAACAGCGATATCGACAATGTAGAGTGTATTTCCATTTGGATCATGGTTGCGGATATAACCGTTATCAGTAATTTCCTCCCATGTATGCTTGGGATGCTTCGGGTCAAAATCAACGATTAACCCCGTCATAGAACCGGCTAGTTGATCGCCAACCTCGATACACATTGCTCCTTCAGGAAATAATGTCACATGATTTGTCAACTGCTCTTTATCCCACCATAAATCGGAAGGAAATGGTGGTGGGAAACATTCTGACTGTATCTGGATGAGTTCTTGAAAATCAGCCTGTGTGTAATTCCTAACAACAACAGGATAGGACTTCCCATCATGAAAAATAAAAAACTCGCTCCGGTACACTCACCTCTCACCCTTCTACATGTTTTTCCCAATCAACATATAAATCCACACGACGGTCTCTCCACGTCGTAACTGAACCTTTTTCACGCACCTCGTAAAGAAGACTTAAGTCAAGATCTGCTGTTACAATCATATCTTGGTTGATTTCCCCTTCTACCAATAAACCTTTTGGAGGAAATGGAATATCGTTCGGTGTAATAACAACTGCCTGCCCGAAGTTTGCCCGCATAAAATCAACGGTTGGGAGTGACCCCACTGTTCCTGTTAGGACAACATACACTTGGTTTTCAATCGTCCGGGCATGACTTGTGTAGCGCACGCGATGGAAGCCATGACGATCATCAGTACAAGACGGACAGAAAATCACATCTGCGCCTTTCGCTTTTGCCATTCTAACAATCTCAGGAAACTCTATATCATAACATGTTAGAATTGCAATTTTCCCTTTATCCGTTTCGAAAATCTTAAATGAGTCGCCGGCTGACATATTCCATTCCTCGACCTCAGTAGGTGTAATATGAAGCTTGGCTTGTTCCTCTATCCTTCCATCTGGATAAAAAAGATGGGCAACATTATAAAGACGGTTGTTTCTATTTAAAACATGCGTCCCGCCGATAATATGCATCCCTGTTTCTTTCGCCAACCTTTTAAATAAACCAAGATATTGATCTGTAAAATTAGGCAAGTCATTAATCGTTAAAGAACTCCCCTGTCCGTCTTCGATAGATAAAAGCTGTGTTGTAAAAAATTCAGGGAAAAGCACAAACTCTGATCCATACTCTTGAGCTGTTTTTACATAATGTTCACATTGATTCGCGAACTCCTCAAATGATTTTATAGTGTGCAAATGATATTGAACTGCTGATACTCTTATTTTCAATAGAAACTCCCCCTATCCTTTCGAGCCCAATCACTCTATTCATTTCGATAGGACAAATATATACTAAAATAGGCCGGTTTCCAAGAAATAAGATTTAACTTTATTCAGTAGAAGTCCCATCTTCCATAAGTGGTGGGACGAATGCAATGTAGAACTCCTTTTAGTAGGGGTGCAAACTCCTTCTGGATAAAGTTTAAGCCTCCGGCGGATGCCACGGATTTTCAGAGGTAGATTTTCGAGCAAGCTCGAAAAAATCCGGGCGCAAATATGCCAAGGCGCATTTGATTTATTGATAGATGTTTCCACCAGCTTGCTTGAACTGTGCAGCTTTTTCCTTCATCCCTCTTTCTATCGCTTCAGTCGTTTCAAGATTATGGTCCTTAGCATAATTTCGAATATCTTGAGAAATTCTCATGCTGCAAAACTTTGGACCACACATTGAACAGAAATGGGCTGTTTTAGCACCCTCAGCCGGTAATGTTTCATCATGATATTCTACAGCCCTTTCTGGATCTAGCGATAAATTAAATTGATCCTGCCATCTGAACTCAAAACGGGCTTTTGATAAGGCGTTATCACGAATTTGTGCACCAGGATGTCCTTTTGCCAAATCTGCAGCATGGGCGGCAATTTTATATGTGATTACTCCTGTTCGTACATCTTCTTTATTCGGCAAGCCTAAATGTTCCTTCGGTGTAACATAGCAAAGCATCGCCGTGCCATACCATCCGATCATCGCAGCACCAATGGCCGATGTAATATGATCATAACCAGGCGCAATATCTGTTGTTAGTGGACCTAGTGTGTAGAAGGGGGCTTCTTGGCACACTTCTAATTGCTTATCCATATTTTCTTTAATCAAATGCATTGGCACATGACCTGGACCTTCAACCATCACTTGTACATTATGCTTCCACGCTATTTTTGTAAGTTCTCCTAATGTCTCTAATTCTGCAAATTGGGCCTCATCATTTGCATCGGCAATCGAACCCGGACGTAGACCATCACCTAATGAAAAGGCAACATCATACGTTTTCATAATTTCACAGATTTCTTCAAAATGGGTATATAAGAAGTTTTCTTGGTGATGGTATAAGCACCACTGAGCCATGATAGAACCGCCACGGGAAACAATACCTGTTACACGGTTCGCAGTTAACGGGATGTAACGTAAAAGCACGCCTGCATGAATAGTAAAGTAATCGACTCCCTGTTCTGCTTGCTCAATTAATGTATCGCGGTAAATCTCCCAAGTAAGGTTTTCTGCAATTCCATTCACTTTTTCTAGGGCCTGATAAATCGGTACAGTGCCAACCGGTACAGCAGAATTGCGAATGATCCATTCTCTTGTAGTATGAATATTTTTACCTGTTGAAAGGTCCATAATGGTGTCTGCTCCCCACCGAGTTGCCCATGTCATTTTTTCAACCTCTTCTTCAATGGAGGACGTAACAGCAGAGTTTCCCATATTGGCATTAATTTTTACATGGAAATTACGCCCGATAATCATCGGTTCGATTTCCGGATGGTTAATATTAGACGGTATAATGGCTCGACCTTTTGCCACCTCATCACGGATAAATTCTGGTTTCATATTTTCTCTGATTGCGATAAATTCCATTTCCGGTGTGATTATTCCTTTTCTGGCATAATGAAGCTGTGTAACATTTTTTCCTTTTTTCGCACGCAATGGTTTACGTTTTAGTCCAGGGAATACAGCCTGATTAGCTCGTGGATCATTTTCAACTTGAAAACCGTTATCTTCAGGTTTTATTTTTCGTCCTTCGTATTCCTCGACATCACCCCGTTCTTGAATCCATGGACTTCTTAGCGCAGGAAGGCCTTTCGATAAATCAACAGTATAACTTGGGTCAGTATACGGACCACTTGTATCATACAATCTTACTGGTGTATTTTCTTGTTTACCGAATGTGCCGGTTGTCGGGCTTAATTCGATTTCACGCATTGGCACTTTAAGATCAGGTCTTGATCCATTCAAGTAAACCTTTTTACTCCCTGGAAAGCTTGACATAATGGAAATTCTGTTTTCATTTAATGAGGATGTTGACATAGTATAAATCTCTCCCTTTTTATTAAATATGTGGACGAGATCTAGAGCAAACAGGTAGATGGTTAACACCAAGGGAGAACACAGAAAAAGCCGGATCCGATCAATGAAAGGATGGACCCGGCTTTATATGTATTAAAGGCATATAAAAATAAGAAGTTAACTTCCCTACGCTGGTATGATCCAGATCAGGTCCAAAGGCTCAAGAAACTTCAACGCGGTTTCTTTCTCAGCCCAAGCTTATTGGACTCCCCTAGTTATTGCTATTAAATTTGAATTTAGTATACATGAATTTCCAACAAAGTGAAAGGAATATTTTAGATTTTTTTTATTTTGCCAAAATAAAAACTGTTTTATTCTGTCCGTCCCATTCCACCTCGGCTCCAAGTGACTCACTTACAAAACGAAGAGGTACCATGGTATTGCCATGAATTAACCTAGGCGCTACTGGAAGTGTTATAGATTTTCCATTAATCATTGCTTTATTGTTGTTTAAAACAAGCGACATCGTCGTGCTTCCTTTACTGGCAGTAATGGTTTGATTTTCCGCATGCCATTTAACCTCAGCACCAAGTTTTTCAAAGATTGCTCTCATCGGAACAAGTGTCGCCCCGTTCATAACAGTTGGAGGTTGTTTAAAAGCCTGCCACTCTCCATCAATCATGACATTTATTTTCCCTAAATCAGGGATTAATGAATTGAACTCAATTTCTTCCCCGAAATATTCTTTGCGCAATTGCGCAATAGTTTCTAATGATTGCTCACGCTGTTTAAAAATCCCGTTCACTGTTTCATATTTTTGATTGAGGATGGCATCTTTTGAATCCCCTGCAATTTGTTGAATACTTTGTGTAGATTGACTTTTAACAGTTTGAATGGCTTGAGCTTCTTTTTGAAGCAATTCCTTCCATTGTTTACCGGCTTCATCCTGGCTAATTTTTCCTCTATTGTATTGGTTCATAATACTTAATGTATAGTTTACATTACTGCCATTCTTAAGCTTCGACATCGGGCTATTAAGATAATTTTCATTTACCGCATTTTTATAATACATCATCGGACTATTTAAATAATTTTCATTAACTGCATTCTTATATTTCATCATTGGGCTATTTAAATAGCTCTCATTTGTTGCATTTTTTAATTTCATCATTAAACTATTTAAATAGTTTGGATTGATACTGTTTGCATATTTCTGCATTGGGCTATTTAGGTAATTTGGGTTTATTTTATTCTGATAATCTCTTAGCTTACTTGAATAGGAGGAATTTCCATCATATTGTGCTTGTAGACTTTCAAAATCTTTTTTTAATAAGCCCTCAAGATATTGAAGATCATTATTGGTTTGGCTTGAAAACTTTTCAAAAGAATTAACTTCGTCCTTCTGATAATCCCCATATTCTTTCAAGCTTGATTGTTGAAAAAACCTGTACTCATTAGATATTTTTCCTTCATAAGAACTATAATCGTCACTCACCTGTTTAATAAAATTTTGGTTCGCCGCAAACACTCCGCTTGTTGTACTTAATAAAATTACGGATGCGATAAGGCAACAAACAAAAATCTTTGAGACTTTCATCATAGCTACATCTCCTCTACTTTTTTATTCAGTCCATTTCCATTTTATACTTTTTACCAATAATTTGTAATATGTAAAAAG
>JAEWMK010000264.1 GCA_023457235.1 Bacillota bacterium | reverse complement strand
TGAAATCTTGGCTGGAAACAAACTCAGGGTTTTTAGCTGGATAAAATAAAGCGTCTCTTTGAAAACTTCCTATCTCAAGCAATAACTCAATGGTTTGATGATACATCTTTTTCGCATCGTTATCGCATGAATCGTAAAAGTCCCTTAAGTCTTTTCTAACAGATACAGCTAAAGAAGTGCTGTGTCCCAGCAAACCATGTAATGTCATGATGTGTAAATAATTTAGGCAAAATATATCTGTGAATAATCTTGGTTTATCTTTAAAGAGGTCAGAATCGGTAAATCCAATTGGCACTGGAAATCCTTCGTTCTCCATAAAAGTCACGATTTGTTTTTTTTGTTTTTCAAATGTAATAATGGCTTCCTCAAATATGGCTTTTATCTGTTCGTCTTCAATAATTGAAACCATATATTTATTTACAATGTCTATTGCTGTTCCGTTCACATACTCTCCCCAAAGTGTCCCTACTTCTGAAGATGTGAGCTTAAGTTCATTTTCATTCACAGTATCACCTCGTAGATATTATCTTCAAATTCGGATAAAGATATGAATATATTTTATCTTTTCCATGCTTTTACTTAGAGGAACACTATGAAGAGTTGAACCAACCAAGTAAAGCGAATTAATAAAAAGTGAGCATATTTCTATGCCCACCCTTCTCTACAACAATGCGTATTAGATGATACGTAGAATAGCTCAAAGCCTAAGCTAAAGATGGCATTCTTAATAAAGATGTTAATCTGGAATTTATATTACCTATTAAGAATGCTACTTTAATACCCAAAATAATTAAGTTTGAGAATAAGCTAAAAAGAATATTCAAAGTATATCCCTCCACATTGAAGTTTAGTGTTAATGATAACACTAAGGTTAGTGTTAGTCTGAGGTGAAAATTTATTCAGTTGAATGCCAAATTTGCTATAAGAAAAACTGCTTGTTCGTCTAACAGGTGCTTTAGTTCAACAGTCGATTCTTCGTGAAATCGGCTTTTTTTATAGTTGAAAATTTCCTTAGCGTTGTAAATCCATATTTACCTGACGGTTTCCCTTTTAGGAGAATGTGTAGTCATGGGGCGATACACTCTTTATTTAATTATAAATTTTTTGCACCCATTGTTTAGTACCTCTTTAATATCCTAACTTCGCAAGAAGCCGAAGAGCCTTTTTATTCACTTTTCGTACTTTTTCCAAATCAGATTCATGTGAGACAGACATCGGTCTTATGCTGGGATTAATCGGCTTTTCTTTTTTCTTCCTTATTGATACCATCAAAACACCTCGCTATAAATGTATTTTTCTTAACTCATACGTTTAGGGGAAATTTACAAAGGATTCAACCTTTCTTTGCCTTCTCCAAGTTTTTGTAGTTAAATACGTAAAATCTAATATGATAAAATTTAATAAGAGTGAGTGTGAAAATGTTTCTCATTTATTCAATAAATAAATCTAAGAGTGCAAAATGAACAATACTTGCCCTTGTTGCTGATACATTTATTTAACGAGTGAAACATACGGTATATATGATATTTGTTTTTGGGAAGATGACTCTAACTACCGTAACGTACCCGATTTTATCGGTGGTGCAAACGGTTGTTTATCACTTCGCCAAGCCCAATTAAATTTTGCTGATTTTGGTGCATGTGAAAAAGCATTTTTAAAGGTTGTTCGCAAACCAGATGAAAAAGATGAAAGAGACCCAAAATGGAAACCTTTCCAAAATATAAAAGAGTAGGAATTTAGCTTAAATGCTACCTACTCTTTTATTTTATACTTTTTTTAATGTCACTTATAGTCAATTTGTGACAGTGGGATGTATCTATTCATCAAAAGTCAAGTTGTTCGGTGCATTTTGTTAGGTCCTGTATGGCTTCCTATTTTATGTGTGATACCAGGGATTGCTGTAGGGGTATTAATCAAGAAATACTTGGTCAGGCGGAACTTAAACATCTCTTAAATTTATAAGCAGAAATTTCTCTACCTTATAAGAAACTTTATATGGTTCTGTATTTTTTCCAAATCGTTTTATATCTCACTTTTACATTTACATGAGTGTAAAGATTGGAATTAAGAAAGGGAAAAACCACCCCGAAGCTCCGCAAAAGCAAAAAGGATGGTCTTTCTGGTCGGTCTCGTAAATAATCCAATTTTTCGATGAACCCAACCATTAAAGCTCGGTTATACAGACAACAATAGATGTCCCGTATTGTTGTCCCTTTAAGATTACAATAAAAATTGTTTACTTTCCAGTATATTAATCACCTTGTTCCTTTATAGGGGTTTAATTACTGACTTGTATATTTTCGGCTTATTGAGAATTTTAGATATTGAACAAAGCACCAAAATTTGAAGAAAGTATAAAGAACTAAAGTATTACACCTGAAAAATCCCCTTTTAATACTTCTTTTTCATTCTGATTTTTACATAAAAAGGATGCAATAATAGCGGTTCTATTATTTTCTTGCCTTTCGTATTTTTCAATTTTAACTACACAAAGTATTGTATCCCCCGTAAACACAGGTCTTAAAAACTCAAAATTCATTGTACGAGCCAGTACATTGTTATCTCCACCAACTTTTGTTGGTAATGTAGCAGTCAACAGCCCTTGAATGACAAGTCTCCCCTGTACATCAGGAGTAACATGGTGAGAGCCTTCATCACCTGAAACCTTAGTAAACAATTCTACATCTTCTGCTGTGAAAGTCCGTTCAAATGTAATAATATCGCCTACTTTTAAAGACAATTTTATTCCCCCTTAATTTAAATGTGACATATATTCAAACGCTGTTGTTCCATATACACTTTTAAAGTGTTTATTTAAATGGGTTAAATCAACAAAACCACATTGGGCTACTGCTAAATAAATATCCCCACTTTTCTCTATTAACTGCTTTGCACGTTCTATCTTGCAGTTAAGAAAGTATTGGTATGGTGAAATTCCAGTATGAGCCTTGAATAATCTGATAAACTGAAATTTTGACAAATTAAGCTCTTTACATATCTCTTCAAGTTTAAGTACATTTTCTAAGTTGGCATGAAGCATGTCCTTTGCTTTTCTAATTAGAGTGTTATCTTTCTTATTATCTGTAGAAAGATTCGTTTGAATAAGACTATCTGTGAGGGATAAGAATAATTCACTGCACAAAGCCCCTTCTTTTTCACTTAAAATTGCATGAGAGAGACTTAATACTTTTTCTTGAAGTCTATAATCATACACAATTGGGTTTGAAAAACGTATTATATCCTTTTTCTCAATAGCCTCTAAAAGCAATTGTGGCTCAATATATAGCATCACATAATCAAGTCCTGCTTCATCATGTGCCATTCCGTCATGTGCCTGTTCTGGATTAAAAAGCATAACACCATTTTGGTATGATAATTGTAAACTGCCATCCAAGTTGTAATGTTGAATACCACGTAATGTTACACCTATTGCATACTCCTTGTGAGAATGATTTTTATACGTAAAATCAGTAATACTTGCTGATAATGCGGTAATACCTGCCGATTTTTTATAGATAAATTTATCCATTAAATTCACCTCTTATTTAGCTTCCTATAACCATATCATGATTCCAGAATAGGCTAAAAATATTGCCATTAATACATTAACTATCTTATCATGCTTTTGTAAAAGCTCCTTGAAGATTGTACCGAAAAGAACCCATGTAATAAATGCTAAAAATCCAATAAGAGTTATAGCGATAACACTTATTGTCACCGCAGGAATTGCGGTATAGTAGGGTATAATAAAGCTGGGAATTACAGTCATTGTAAATAGTACCACCTTTGGATTTAAAAACTGCATAAGGAAGCCTGAGATAAAAGTACCAGATTGGTTTACAGTCGGTTTTGATGTATCCGATTTGTAAATTTGATAAGCGAGATAGAACATATAAACGCTTCCGATTATCTGCATAACAATTAAAATTTTAGGTATTATCGTTATAAGTATCGTATTTAACATAGCAGAAATAACAAGTAATAAACCAAAAGCAATCGTTGCTCCATACGTATATTCCATTGCCTTTTTTGCCCCCATATTATGCACTGTGGATAATATGACGATATTAGTAGGTCCTGGTGTAAACGTAACAATAAAACAGTATATTAAAAAAGATGTAACATTCATGAGGAAAACTCCTTTCAGGGTATTCTCATGCAATTTTACATCCTAAATTTTCTGGCTTATAGTATATTATTGCAGGATTCTCTCTACAAATTTAGCCTTAAATTAAAAATCCTTTTCTTATTGAACTTACCTGGCACTTAAGATTTCCTTTTTTTATCTCCTATCTAATAATCTACATAAGGTATCCGCACACGCAAATGCCTGAAAACGCTGTTCTTCTTTAAATTCATCTGTTTCTTTGTTAAATGTGTATTTAATAGACCAAATGGAATTAGTATCGAGCACACGAAAAAAGATATATAAAATGTTATTTTGCTTATCGAATTTATACTCGTGGTCTGTTTTCATTTGACTACCAAATTTTAATACTTCTTGTTCAACCATTTCTGCACATTTTCTTTCCATTTCTATTTCTTCCAAAGTTTCTATCAACTCCCTTCTGGTTTCCTTGGACAAGTTTTTAACCATTGTTTCCATCCCAACATTAGTCATGAGGAGATTAAGCATTTTTATTCTTTCTGTTTCGTCAAAGAAAATATCGTTTTGGTACATTTCTATTTTTTCTGGGGTGTTTTCTTCGTATTGTTGATAGGTTATTTTTTGTGGTTCTCTGCGAGGAATAAGTTCCATTATCAACTCTCCTTAACTTTCATTTTTTTGTTTTTCCCGAATCTCACTTAACGCTTTTATAAAATGTTCTTCGTTTTCCTTTTCTAAGACCTTTAGTATCGAGTCATCATTCAGGTTCGTATGTACCGCCAATTTAACCATCATTTTTATTTTAGTCTCCGAGATGCCACTACCATAACCATATTCATGACCTTGTGCATAGGCTGTAAAGAAAGTATCTTTCAATTGATTTTGTATGGTCTCGTAAATTCCATTAATTGATTCATTTTTCTCTTCCCAAAACTTGCTGTAGGCTCGATTTAATTCCCATGAATTAATTAATTCATCCATCCTATCCATAAAAACTGACCACCCCATCTATCATCTACTATTGATAAAATTACCCATAAAAAGAATTCATCATTATATCCATTTCATAATCATTTCCTTATGTCTGTAATGACGATAAAATTAAGTAACTCCGAGGGTTTTACACACAATAAAGGACTTACAGCTTCAAAGGTTATTGCTATTGTTAAGTTTGTAAAATCTTTAATTTTACTTTCAGCTTCAAAATCATGAATTTTTAGGGTAACTTCGCCAATAACAATCTGCAAATCACCATTTATCGTAAAGTAATTTATTTGATGTCTCTTATCAATATAAACCCTGTTTCTATGCCATTGTAACTTCCCATCATCGGAATAATAAGAAAAAAGTTCTCCTGTTTTCCTCTCAATTTTCATAGCATCAATACTTTTCATAAGTGAGTTAAAATTTCTTCCTTCTCCTGTCATAGACAAACATAAATAAGCTGTGTTTTTATTTTCTTTTTCTATCGCCCATTTTTCTATTTTCAAATTAATCCCCCCTGTAAAAAATAATTTACTTATTCCTCCAAATAAGATAGGATAACAAAAAACACTTTACTCCCCTGAAGGAAATAAAGTGTCTTTTAAAATTTATATATTTTACGATAATCAGCATTGTGCTGTCCATACAAACGACCCTCTCTCTTACTTCAGGGAAAAATTCTTGATGATTTCTTAACTATTATAGTCAACTTTTTACAAAATGTCACTCATAGTCTGTAGATATATAGACTACATTTTTTTAAGGTGAAGTCATGGAAGATAAGTATATTAAAACCAAATTCGGACTTACTGTAAGAAAACTAAGGCTCTCAAAAAACATTTCTCAAGAAAAATTTGCAGAAATCGTGGGTCTTCATAGAACTTATATTAGCGAGGTGGAGCGAGGAACAAGGAATGTTGCTTTAATAAATATTGTTAGAATTGCAGAAGGCTTAGAAATTAAAACGTCAGAACTTTTTCGTGAAATGGAAAAGGAAACATAAATTATAAATATGTACGCCTTTTTAAATAATTTTTATAATTCATAAACATAAAAGAGAAAACCACCCCGAAGCTCCGCAAAGGCAAAAAGGGTGGTTTCTCTGGTCGTTCTCGTAAAAAATCCAATGAACCAAACCTCTTACAGCTTGGTTAAAGACAACAATAAATGTCCAGTATTATTGTCCTCTTTTAGATTACAATAATAAGGAATTGAATACCAGTGTATTCATAGAATCTTAAAAGATAGGATAGCATATAATTACTTTACTGCAATTTATTTGGAAAACTTTATTTATTAAAAACAGCATCTATAACTTCCGTTAAAGTATTTAATTGAATAACCTTTAAATTCTCAAATTGGATGCTTTTTTGTAATGCTCTTTTAGCAACAAATGCCCTCTTAAATCCCATTCTATCAGCTTCTCTTAATCTTGCTTCAAGTGAAGGGACTCGCTTTAATTCCCCTGTTAGCCCTATATCTGCAATAAACAACGTATCATTAGGTATTCCTCTATCCTTAGCTGATGATACTATACTCATGATTATCGCAAGATTTGCTGATTGTTCCCTTAATTTTAAACCACCAGTCGATTTTACAACTACATTTTTATTGAAAAAGTCTATTCCCCCACGTTGTTCGAGGATGGATATTAAGGTACTTAATTGTTCCCTCTTTAGATTTTCACTAATTCTGGATGGATATGGAGTAAAGGAAACAGCTACCAAACTTTCGATTTCTGCGATTATCGGTCTTGTTCCTTCTCGAACAACAGTTAAGGCACTCCCTGAAACCTCTATATTGCCCTCTCTCTGCGTCATAAAATATTCTGAGGGATTTTCTATTGGTTTCATTCCATCTTCCGTCATAGAGAAAAATGAGGTCTCTCCAGTGCTTCCAAAGCGATTCTTACTTGCTGTTATTCCCCTTAACTCTTCTCCATTTTCACCGTCTATAATTAACACAGCATCTACAAGGTGCTCCAGTGCTCTAAGACCAGCTATTTCTTCATTTTTATTCATTTGCCCGACTAATAGCACTGCCCTCGGTCTTACACCGTCTTTAGCAATTCTAAGAAGTTCATTGGCACATTCCATCGTTTGAGTGGGTGAACCAGCCCTGGAAGGTAGATGTTCATCTAAAGTAAAGGTCTGAATACTGTCAACAATGATTAAGTCCGCATCCACTTCCCTTACTGAAGTAAGTACATTATCCATACTTGTATCCGAGACTACCCAGATATTTCTGTCCAGTTCCCCTAATATTCTATCTGCTCTACTTTTTATTTGGCTTTCACTTTCTTCACCCGATGCATACAAAACTTTCAAACCTTTAGAAGCTATGTCTTCAGCTACCTGTAGCAATAGTGTTGATTTCCCTGCACCTGGTTTGGCAGTTACAATTGTTATGGAGTCTCTTACTATTCCTCCACCCATCACTCTATTGAATTCACCAATATCTGTTACAATTCTATCGCTCTTACTCGACTGTACATCCGCCAATCTTTGTACTGGCTTCCTATTTATTTGTGAACTTTTCGTAGATAAAGATGTCTTTTTAGCTTCCACAATGGTCTCTTCAAGAGTATTCCATTTATCGCAGTTCGGACACTTACCCGCCCATTTAATAGTTTCAAATCCACAATCATTACACTTATACGCAACTTTCTTCTTTATCGGAAAGCACCTCCCATTTAATAATATTTTATTTTCAAGTCCAACCTATCAGTTTGATATTCTTTGAAAATCTGCTCGGATTAATCAAGAATATTACTATACTCTGCAAGGAATTTCTCTAAATCCTTTTGTTCCTCCAAATCCGAAATATCTTCATTTGGAAGTTCCATTTCACTATTAACTAAAACAACTCCAGTCGATTTTAATGCACCTAAAAATTGCTTTTCTTCCTCTCTATTCAATGCCTCTGCCAATACGAGTGAGTGCTCCAGTAATTCTTCATACTGGGTTTTGAGTTCTTTATATTTCCTCTTATACTTTTTATTTGCTTCTAAGGCAGAGTTTAATTGATTTTGTAAGTCCTTTGCTTTAAGTTCTGATTCTACTGTTCTATTATATAAGTTTATCTGAGCTTCCTGTAAATTTGTAAGAAGAAAGGTTAATTGTACAGGTTTATTACTATTCATTTTTACAAACTCTCTTACATTTAAACTTGTGAAAGAGTTGTTATCATTTGAAATTCCTAAACTACTTTCTTTTAAAGTTTTAGAGTATTCCTTTATAATCTTTTTTATTTCTTCATTTCTTGAGAAGTGATAATAAGAGATGCTTTTTAATCCCATTTCTTTACTCGCAAAATCCGCAAGATTTGTATAATTTAGCTTTCCTATTTTATGTTTACCTTGATTGATAAATTGCCTTATTATTTCTTTTAGCTCTTCCGTACTATACTTACTTTCTCTTGGCATTTAATCACCCCCGTTTATACTGTACTTGCTAATTAAAAGAGCATTTTGATTTGCAACACTCTTTATTTTATTTACTCTTTGCCCATAACTTTCTTTGAAGTTTTTAACCTTATTTACGGATTTAAACAGATTTCTAAGTTCTTCTATTTGCAGAGATACCTCTCGTTCATTTTTTGAAATTAAATCTTTTATTTCCTCAACATTATTGCGATGAAAATGGCCACAATCATCATCACACTGAAATATTACCTTCCTACAATCCTCTAAATTACTTGATTGTTCGGAAGAGCACTTTCCTCCCTTAACCTCTTTGAATTTTATTGACTTCTTTAAACTCAAAATATCCTTACTGTTCCGTTCCAAATGTTTCAGGTTATTCTCAGCGTTAGGATTTTTACTTTGTTTTCCCTTATTTAGTCTTCTTGCCATACTATAAGTAAAGCACTTAACAAACTTATCAACATGGGAAAAGTAGTGTAAACTACTACTAACTGAACTGTGACCTCCTAATCGTTTTACAAATAAAGGCTCTACATCATTCAATACAGCATTTATAAAAGCATGATGCCTTGTATCCATAGGCGAAAGTAATTCAATTTGATAATCTTTTAATTCTGAGTCATCAGTCAGTTTTGGTATTACAACAAGATTAAATTGGTTCTGAACAATGTTGATATAAAAAGCATGAAGAAGTTGTCTAATTTTCCCATAGTTAAAAAAGTCATGTTGAAAGGAACGCTTGACCGATACCCCTTTTGCTCCCTTATTCCCAATATGTTTGTAATAGCTTCTATTTGAAATCAAAAATTGTCGTCTATCTGTTTTATCTTCACTATTTCCGTAGAATTCTGGTATAAAATCATAATCGTCAACCATCTGCTTATATTCCTCAATTAGATTATAAAGGTCTTTGCTAATGGAAATATGCTCTAATCTATAGTCACCATCGATAGAATGCGTTACCTGTTTCTTCCCAGTATCGCCCTTTTGATTAGTTCTTCTAATCGTTAAAAAATATTGTCCATTTTCATTTTTTAAACAATCATACGGAGTTAATATAAATTCAGTAGTTCTAATAGGAATCCTTGTTGTTATTCTCCACCATAGGATAATTGGAAAGTATTTTTCTTTTTCTTCTAATTTTGCACTTTCCCAAAAGATGTCAATTTTTTCCCCTAATCTAAATACACTTTCAAAGTTTCCTATTTCCCTTGTATTTTTATTTGGTTTTATTTTATAAAGTTGTTTTTCATAAAGAATTTCCATAATTTCAACATACTTTTCATCCACATTTAAAGCTGGATAAAACTCTATAAAGTCCAAAGTATGATTGAACATTTGTTTTTCCATCTTAAAAATGTTATTTCTTTCAGATGGGTTAAAGTATTTAGTACAATTAAAGACATTCTTCAAATCATAATAAATTCCTCGTATTGAACTAAGGTTTTTGTCATCAAGTTGGTAAAGTAAAAAGGTTTTAATTGCAAATAACAAGATATCAAAAGTACCTATTGCCCTTGTTTTTGATTCAGCAGTAAACAGTAATTCATCAAATTCAAACCGTATAGAAAACGATGTTGCCTGATTTGATAAAAACCATAATGAATCATCGAAATTACAGTTATATATAGTTCCTTTATCTCGGTATTTATCAAATAAATCCAATACATCTTCTTTTGAGATTCTCTCAAAATCAATTAATTCAATTATAGAAACATCATTATCCTCGGTTCTCTTGACGGTTAAAAGCATTTTGTCACCTCAATAAAAGTTTCCCATTTTTGTGTAATTTCACTATATTATCTTTAATCCCCTTTGTATCTATAAAACTTTTTACTTTATTATCTCCGAGTATAACCATAGCTTCTTGAAGAATAGGAAGGTAAATAGATTTTATGGCGTAAGACAACCGTTGCTTATCAAAATCAAATTTCGTATTCTCAAGTTCAAATAAAACTTCTCCAAGCATATTTCTAAACTCGATAAGAAAGTACATTTCAGGAATATGAAAATCACAGCCTACACAATTGATTTTGGCTGGATAAATACATGCTGATTTATCAAAACACTTAATAAAGCAGTGGCTATGTTCCATCTTTGAAGGAGCATCTCCATTTAGAATTTTCTTAAGAACATCTATCAATTCACTTCTGCTTAACTTGTTAATTAATTCATTTATGCGACTTTTGATTCTATCCCTATTCACAAGGGAATCTTTAACAATTCTTTCAAGTTCATATGGTTTTAGCGGTAAAAGTCCATTAATTTCCCTATTTTGCTCCAACATGTCTAAATCATTAAATTTTTCCCCTTCAATTGTTTTAAGGATTAAATAGGGGATAAAGCCAAAAGTTCCTCTTTCCGTAAGTGCAGTGGTAATTTGGTCAATTTCCTTACCTTTGTTTAAATGCTCCAAATAAACCTGAGTTGATAAAGCAGTTCCTCTACTATCTGGTTTATGGCTTCGGATAATTGATGCCAGTTGATATCCAATATTCCAACCATTTTTTTGACTTTGTGTTTGAATAATGCCCATAAATGTTGAATTTGCTCTTCGATTTGTAAAACCATCTTCTCCAAAGATATTGTTGTAGGCCTGTTCAAAAGTCGCTATCTACATCTTTTTTGCCTTTCATTTTGTCGGACTATGTATAAAGAAATAGCCGTCAACTTTAATGACTATGCTACAATGGTCATTAAAGCTGACGGCTAT
>JAEWMK010000263.1 GCA_023457235.1 Bacillota bacterium | reverse complement strand
GTTATCCTTTACTTTCAGGACTCTTCAGACAACCATTATCGGTTGAAAAAAATTTACAGTGGGAAGAACTAAGCTATAAACGAATTTTTGAAAATGGCTTTGATTTACACAAAACGGAAAACCAATGGGACCTCCTTTATTTGATGCAGCAATACGGTGTAAAGACAAGATTATTAGATTGGTCTGAATCTTTTGCCGTTGCTTTGTATTTTGCAACAAGAAATTGGGACCATAAAACCCCTTGTTCGATTTGGCTTCTCGACCCATACCGTCTAAATCAAACTTTTCACAATCTAGATGAGTTAACAAGTATGCCGAAAACAAGCGATTTCCTAGAAGTTAGGAAAGAATTCCAAAAAACGATGGCGTTAAGTCCTAGAATGAATACATATCGGAGCATGTTTCAAAAGGGTTTTTTTACTCTCCAAGGCAACACAAAACAAGGGCTAGAAGAAGAAGAAAATAGGGTGCTTTTAAGAGAACGCATCTTAAAACATATCAAAATAAATGTTGAGCTTCGAAATGATGTTGAATTGTTTTTGGAGTTAAGCGGGATTAATCAATTAACACTGTTTCCTGATTTAGGAGGGCTGGCAAGCTATGTTAATCAATGGACAACTCGTGATTTGATGAAGCAGAAAATACTTAAGGATACAAATTATCAAAATTCAAAATTGTTCAGACAAACGTCATCAGGTAAGATAGAATGGAAAGAGGATGAAAATACATTTATGATATAAATCAATAAAATGAAGATAAAAATTTAGCAAAATAGGAGTTTAAAGAGATGGACTGTGTAAAAAAAGGGGAATGGCTCCAAATCGGAGTACCACTGGAATGGGATCATTTGAGCGTTGAAAAAATATTGAAGGAAAAATGGAAGGTCCCCAAAAAACTGTTACACCAATTTAGAATGGAAAAAAGGGTACAAGTAAATAGTGAGATCGTAACAAGGTGGGATCAACAGCTTAAAAAAGGAGATAAACTGCAAATTCGTTTATTTGTCGATGAGGAATACGGTTCCGCCCCACAATATATTCCGATTGAGGTTTGTTATGAGGATGACCATGTGTTAATTGTAAATAAGCCTGCTGGAATCGATACCCATCCTAATGCCGGGGAACGTGATACACTGGCAAATGCAGTCGCTTATCATTTCCAAACGGAAGGTCTTCGGACGAAGGTTCGGCATATTCATCGTCTTGACCATGATACTTCCGGTGGTGTCGTGTTTGCTAAACATGCACTGGCGGGACCCGTTCTTGATCAAATGCTGGAAAAAAGATTGATTTCTAGGACCTATATAGCTTTTGTACAGGGGCAAATAAAACAGAAAAAAGGAACGATCACCGCCAAAATCGGTCGGGATCGCCATCATCCAACTAGAAGAAGAGTATCGAGCACAGGCGACTCTGCTATTACCCATTACGAAGTCCTCAAATACTATTCCAAGGTCAACGTAACATTAGTAAAGCTTAAATTGGACACGGGGAGGACTCACCAAATCCGGGTCCATATGAGCCATCTCGGTAATCCTATTGTTGGCGATATTCTTTATGGTGGTAAACCTGGAGGTATTAAAAGACAAGCCCTCCATGCGGAGCATATCCATTTTGTCCACCCATTTACAAATGAAAGTATTGACGTAGACATCCCATGGAGTCTTGATATTAAAACGTTTCAGAAAACCTTGGCATAATTTCACTCCTATTGCCAAAACTAGTATAGTGAACATTTAAATTCTGATAAAAGGAGTGACTTGAATGTCGAATGAAAAAGAAAAGCAGCATAATTTAAGCTATGAATCAGATGGAATTATGGGTAATAATCGCCCGAAAAATGCCGGTGAGCAAAATCAAAATACTGAAATGGCGGAAGAATTTTTTAATGTAACGCAAAATAGTGAATGAATAAGGAAAGGATTGTTTTCGTTGTGAACGCTACGGAAGCAGTCCTTTTTTGATAAGTAACCGTAAACATTTTTCCATAATTTTCATGATATAATAATAAAGTGAGATGTAGAAAGGATGGTGTTTAAGGTGGACATAGGTCGGAAACACGATTGGAAAGAAAAAGGTATTGAGATCGGCTATGTATTGGGGCTTTCGCTCATAATAGCTGCTATAATTTATTTTTTTGCGTCGAATTGGCCTGGTTTTGAGAAGTGGACTAAAATTGTCTTTAGTATTGGCTTGCTTATTTTGTTTTACCTTGTGTCCTATTTAGTAAAATTTGTTTTTGGAAGACACCCTTCATTAAGTTCTTTATTTTTATTTATTGGTTCCGTAGCATTTGGAGTATGTGTTGCCTTATTAGGGCAAATCTATAATTCCCATGCAGATAGTTACATGCTATTTATCGTTTGGGCGATTCCGGTCCTTTTATTTAGTGTAATTACTAAATTTCAGCCATTTTTTGTGCTATCATTTATCCTAATCCATATAGCTGTTTATGTTTACTTGTTTCCATCAACTGGAGTTCATTTTGTGCCGGAAAAGTACGCTCAATTCTTCTTTTTAGGCATCGCGATATTAAATGGGATATTGTTTTATATAATCGAAAAAAGTTTGTTGAGATCTATCCCACTCCAATATTTAAGTTTTATTGTATTTCATGTTATTATGCTCGGTTTAACAGTAGAGGAGTTGTTAGATCCGTTTAATGTTTTTGTGAGCTTATTATATATCGGTACACTTGGATTTTTATATCGATACTTAACACAAAAAGAACAGAATAAAGGCTTTTTAATAATTCTCGGATTGGCTTCGATTGCTTTTGTCATTATAAAATTTGTTGAGTTTGTTATTTATACCGATACTGAATTTATCTTTCTTTTTACGTTTATCCTTCCTTTTATAATTGTTGGCCTCGTTATTTATGGTTTGCGGAAATGGAAAGTGAGCGGGAAAGGGGAGGAAAAGCAGTCATTTTTCAGAAAAATTGTAGTAGGAATTACGACTGCAGTCGCATCGATTATTGCTGGAAGTTCAATTTATGGAATTTCATTTTTGTTAATCGATGATATTCCGTTTTCCTTCTTTGCCTTCTTTTCAATCGCTCTAATTTTATTGGCCAAAATAAAATCGAATTGGGATTCAATCATTACGTACACATTATTATTCACGGCATTATTTATCGGGATACCTGCAACTTTTGAAGCAAATTTGGGCATTGATTTGTTATTCATTGCCGGTCTTGTGTATATTTTCTGGACAATTAAAAACAGGACGATTCGATATGTCGTTTATTTAAGCATGTTGATTGTGATTACGGGGGCATTATTTGATCCAAATGAGTTTACGAAGGAATTTGTAATAGGCTGCATTTTATTAATTAATGTAGCAATATATTTG
>JAEWMK010000262.1 GCA_023457235.1 Bacillota bacterium | reverse complement strand
GGTGACGATAGCGAAGAGGTCACACCCGTTCCCATTCCGAACACGGAAGTTAAGCTCTTCAGCGCCGATGGTAGTTGGGGGCTGTCCCCCTGTGAGAGTAGGACGTTGCCAAGCAAATAAAAAGAGTAGCAGAGATGCTACTCTTTTCGTGTTTAATAAACTAGAGCCACAGTTCCCGACCCTGTGTCCCTCCCACCGACCCCGTGTCCCTACCTAAAATATTACGATTGATAATAAACGATATATCGATTATAATTATCGATATAATTAAGGGGGGAAATAATGAAAAGGCGGAGAGGGTTTGTTCAAATCGCTATTTTGCATTTATTAAAAGAAGAATCCAAGCATGGCTATCAAATCATGAAGGAGTTGGAGGAGCGATCAAATGGTGTCTATTCAGCAAGTGCTGGAACGATATATCCCGCACTTCAAGAATTATTGGATCATAATTTAATTGAGCTAGATACTGGATCAAATAAAAAGGTTTATTCGATCAGCCAGGATGGTAAAAAACGGATAGAGGAATTAGCCCAACACGAGGAAAGAGATTTTTGGGTTGAGTGGAAAGAAAGAATGATGTGGAAGAATTCCACAGAGTCGATACAATTAAGGGCTGCAATCGATCGGTGGGAAAAAGAATTGCGAAAAGCCATTAAACAAATACGCGGGAATCCGGAAAATATCCTTGAATTAATCTCTTTTATCAATGAAATGACCGATCGTATTAAAAAATACAGCGATGAACGAAGGAATTTCCATGAATAACATGAAAAAATTACTGCAATATATTAGGCCATATACTCTTTTTGCCGTTTTAGGGCCGCTTTTAATGTGTATGGAAGTGGTGATGGATCTTTTGCAGCCGATGATCATGCAGAAGATCATTGATACAGGAATTACAGCTCAAGACAATATTTATGTGATAAAACTAGGGCTTCTGATGCTACTTAGCGCGTTTGTTGGGTTAATTGGAGGGGCAGGGAGTTCTGTCTATTCTTCAAAAGCAGCTGTTCATTTTGCAACTGATATTCGCCGTGATGTGTTTAAGAAAATTGAACATTTTTCACATCAAAATACAGATTCATTTGGAACTGGAAAATTAATCACTATTGTGACCAATGATATAGATAATTTAAGACAGGCTGTTACCATGACTTTACGTGTATTTGTACGGGGCCCTCTGTTGTTTATAGGATCTGTTGTAATCGTTTGGACGACTGTCCGAGAATTATTTCCTGTGCTGGTCGGAATAATTCCTATTCTTGTTGTTTTAATCTATTTCTTTTCAGTTCAGTCAGGAAAACATTTTTCTAACGTACAAAAAGCTATGGACCAGGTGAATATGAAGCTACAAGAAATGTTGGCTGGCATTCGCGTAATTAAGGCATTTGACCGCCATGAATATGAAAAAAGTCACTTTCAAACTGTCAATGATTTATTAATGAAGCGGAATTTGACGGCAGAACAGCTTATTTTAACCTTGATGCCGATTATGATGTTTATTGTCAATGTAGGAATCATTGCCGGACTCTGGATGGGTGTAATCAAGGTAAATGATGGCACCCTTCAGGTTGGGGCTATTTTGGCCTTTATTAATTACCTAAATATAATGATGAACGGATTAATGAGCAGCAGTAATGTATTAATGCAAATTGCACGTTCTTTTCCATCAGCTGAACGAATTGTCCAGGTGCTTGATACGGAAATTGATATTACCGAACGAGATTATCCTTTTCCAGAAAAAGAAATACAAGGTGAAGTGGAATTTAGCAAGGTGAATTTCAGCTATAGTAAAAATGGAGAATATGTACTTAAAGATATTTCGTTTACAGCAAAACCTGGACAAACAATTGGCATTATTGGTTCGACTGGCAGTGGAAAATCAACCCTTGCCAAACTGATTCCACGCCTATATGACCCGGATTCAGGAGGCATTTTCATAGATGGAATTAATTTGAAAGATATACCACTGGAAAAGCTTCGTACAGCGATTGGGTTTGTTCCACAAAAAGCCACTATGTTTTCTGGGACTATTGAGGATAATTTACGGTTTGGAAAAGAGGATGCAACAATTTATAACATGGAGCAAGCCGCAGAATCAGCTGCCGCTTCTGAATTTATTCACAGGTTGGATGGAAAGTTTGAATACCGGCTCATGCAAGGAGCAACAAATTTATCCGGTGGTCAAAAGCAGAGGCTGTCAATGGCACGTGCATTTATTCGGGAACCTGCTATTTTAATTCTCGATGATTCAACATCGGCCATTGACGCTTTGTCTGAATCGGAAGTACAGCAGGCTTTAAGTAATGCATACTCTAATACGACTCTTTTTATCATTTCGTCAAAAATATTTTCGATAATTAATGCAGATCAGATTCTTGTCATGGAAGATGGGAGAATTGTGGCCATCGGTACACATGATGAGCTACTTACAAGCAGTAAGGTGTATTGTGACGTTTATACGGCTCAAAGTGGAAGGAAGGTTGAATGCGTATGAGTAAACTCTCATCACAACCAAATCCAAATATTATCAATCGAGCGCATGGTCCAAGGGGATTTAGCGGACCGGTTGCAAAGGCGAAGGACCGGAGAGGAACTGTCAAACGAATTTGGCTTTATATGGAGAAAGAAAGAGCGGCTTTAATTGCTTCGATTATTTTTGTCATAATCTCCACCATGCTTGGACTTCTTGGACCTTATCTGATTGGAGTCATAGTTGATGAATACATTATCCCAAAGGACATAGCAGGAACAATCAGAATGTTGCTTTTACTTGGGGGCGTTTATTTAGCTTCCGCTGTGTTTACTTGGCTGCAAACATTTATGATGGTTCAAGTATCCTTGAAAACGATTAGAAATTTAAGGCAGGATTTATTTGATAAGCTGCAAACCTTATCCTTACGATTTTTTGATAAGCGTCCACATGGCGAACTGATGAGCAGGGTAACGAATGATATAGATAGTTTAAATAATGCATTAAGTCAAAGCGTCATCCAAATCTTTTCTTCCATTTTATTAGTTTCAGGAGTGGCGATTGCGATGTTCTCACTGAATTGGTTGCTTGCCATTGTGACCCTTCTCGTAATCCCATTGATGCTATTCATAACGAAAAAAATCATTACCTATAGCGGTAAGTTTTTTGTTAGAAGACAACGAGATTTAGGTGAATTAAATGGTTTTATCGAGGAATCTATTACTGGAAAAGAAGTTATTACACTTTTTGGAAAAGAAGAAAAAATGAATGGGCAATTTTCAACGATAAATGAACGATTGCGGCAGTCAGCTATGGCTGCGGATACGATCTCTGGAATTCTCGGACCAGTCAATAATTTTATCAACAATGTTGGGCTAGGTTTTATTATCGCAATTGGTGCTGTAATGACAGTGGAGGGGATGGCAACGGTTGGAATTATTGCTGCCTTTGTGACTTACTCCCGTCAATTCTTTCGCCCGATTAACCAAATCTCTAATTTATTAAATATGTTCCAGTCGGCACTAGCCGGTGCGGAACGTGTATTTGAGATCATGGATGAAACACCGGATTTGGTAGATAAAAAGAATGCCATTGTTGTAGATGCATTGAAAGGTGATGTTGAATTCTCTCATGTTTGTTTTGGATATGAAGAAGATAAGCCAATTTTGAAAGATATTCATTTTCAAGTCAAAGCAGGCGAGAAAATTGCCCTTGTCGGCCCAACCGGTTCGGGGAAAACAACGATCATAAATTTATTGATGAGGTTCTATGATGTGACCGACGGTAAACTGAAAGTGGATGGTCGTGATATTCGTGATTATCAAATAAATGGGTTGCGGAAAAGAATCGGAGTGGTGTTACAAGACACATTCTTGTTTTCAGGAACGATTATGGATAATATTCGTTATGGACGTTTAGAAGCAACAGATGAGGAAGTCATAGCTGCAGCAAAAATGGCTTCAGCCCACCAATACATTAAACATTTGCCTAAGGGGTATCATACACTCATTACTTCTGGTGGCTCCAATTTAAGTCAGGGTCAACGCCAATTATTAGCAATTGCTAGGGCCATTTTAGCGGATTCTGATATTTTAATACTTGATGAAGCCACATCAAGTATTGATACAAATACTGAAATAGAAATTCAAAAGGGAATCAGTCGATTAACGGAAGGACGAACTAGCTTTGTAATTGCGCACCGCTTGAAAACCATTGAAAATGCCGACCGTATTTTAGTAATTAATCAAGGGGAAATTATTGAAGCAGGTACACATCAAGAGCTTTTAAAGAAAAAAGGATTTTATTTCAATATGTATGAAAGCCAGTTCAATATCCAAGGGAAAACTTCAAACCTAGAATTGTAGAATGGAAGTCTAACACATCAACAATTGTCATGTTGGTGTGTTTTTTTATTATGTTGATTTTAGAAAATTTATTATATATAATTAGATTAGTAATGATAATCGTTATCATTTGTTTGTGAGAAATAAAAACGTTATGGGGATTAAAAATGAGACTTTGGGTATTAATAATTACAGCTATAGTTCTGTCATTTGTATCATTATTTTTAGGTGCGATTGATATCAAGGTGAGTGACTTGGCCGATTTGGATTCGGACAAGACACAAATTTTCTTAGTTAGTAGAGTTCCACGTTTAATGGCGATTATTTTGGCAGGTGCAGGTATGAGTATTGCTGGTCTAATTATGCAGTCTTTAAGCCGAAATAAATTTGTGTCGCCAACAACTGCGGGTACGTTAGATGCAGCTAAACTAGGAATATTAATCTCCATGCTGTTCTTTACGAACGTGACGTATATGCAACAAATACTTTTTAGCTTTGGGTTTGCATTATTAGGAACATTGCTGTTTATGCAAATTTTAGATCGAATTAAATTTAAAGATGTTATTTTTGTACCATTAATTGGAATTATGTACGGGAATATTTTGTCTGCGATTACAACATTTTTTGGTTATGAGGCAGATCTTCTACAAAACATTTCATCATGGTTAATGGGAAGCTTCACATTAGTTATTGCTGGCCGCTATGAATTGTTATATGTAAGTATTCCAGCTGTTATTTTAGCTTATCTTTTTGCAAATAAATTTACAGTCGCAGGTATGGGTGAAGAGTTTGCCAAGAACCTGGGTTTAAGTTATAAGTTAGTGTTAAATTCAGGTCTTATCCTAGTAGCTATTATTTCAACAACAGTTGTCTTAACTGTTGGGGTTATTCCGTTTTTAGGTCTTATCGTACCGAATATTGTGTCGCTTTATTTGGGGGACAACCTGAGAAAGACAATACCCCATACAATGGTATTAGGGATAGTATTTCTATTAATCTGTGATATTTTAGGGAGAATCATCATCCATCCTTACGAAATACCGGTTAATGTAACGGTGGCAGTAATCGGCAGTGCGATCTTCTTAATTATGTTATTTAGGGGGAGAGCATATGCGAAATAGTAGAAAACTAATAATATTGACGGTTATTTCTATCATTTGTATTTTATTATATGGATTTTATGATATAAAGGGTGGGTTTGATTACGCCTTTCCAAGACGTATGATGAGAGTTAGTGCAATGATTATAACAGGGGTCGCCATTGCATACTCAACCGTAGTGTTCCAAACCATTACACAAAACCGTATTTTATCACCTTCCATAATGGGACTTGACTCGATGTATGAAGTTGTTCAAACTTTAATTTACTTTTTTGCAGGTTCTATGTCAGTTTGGGTGCTAAATTATTATTTAAACTTCGGTGCAGCCATTATTACGATGGTACTGTTTGCACTAATTTTGTACCGCTTCTTATTCCGGGCTGATAAGCACCCGATTTATCTTCTACTGTTAATTGGGATCATTTTAGGAACGCTTTTAGGAAGTATGGTTACTTTTTTGCAGGTGCTAATTGATCCATTAGAATATTTAAGCCTGCAAAATCGATTATTCGCGAGTTTTACAAACGTGAAGGTAGAGTTATTATATATTGCAATGGGAATTTTACTCCTTTCCTTTATCTATGGTTATCGGATTATGGGTAAACTAGATGTTATGTCACTTGGTCGTGAAAATGCGATTAACCTTGGGGTAAATTATGACCGTATGGTGATGAATATTTTAATTTTATCATCGGTATTAATTGCAACATCAACTGCATTAGTGGGACCAATAACATTCTTGGGCTTAATTGTGGCTAATCTTTCATATCAATATTTATCATCCTATAAGCACTCAGTGCTAATTTTAGGTGCTAGTTTGATTAGTATTATTGCTTTAGTCGGTGGGCAATTCCTTGTTGAGCATATTTTTGAATTGCGTACGACACTAAGCGTGATTATTAACTTTATTGGTGGTATTTACTTTATTTACCTATTATTAAAAGAAAGTAGGGCAGCCGGATGATTGAACTGAAGGGATTAACGAAGCGATTTGGTAAAAAGCCTGTTGTAGAGGATGTATCAGTTACAATAAAACCTGGGGCGATTACATCATTTATTGGGCCTAACGGTGCAGGTAAATCTACACTTCTATCGATGGTGAGCCGATTATTAGAGGCAGATACAGGGGAAGTTTTACTTGATAAAAATAACGTGAAAAAGTGGAAGTCCTCTGAATTTGCTAAGCGGATTTCAATCTTAAAACAATCGAACTTTATGAATGTTCGTTTAACAGTAAGGGAGCTTGTCTCATTTGGCCGCTATCCGTATTCAAAAGGGCGCTTGACACCAGAAGATGAAAAATATGTTAACCAAGCGCTGGAATATATGAACTTAACTGATATGCAAGATAAGTTTATGGATGAACTATCAGGTGGTCAGAAACAAAGAGCGTTTATTTCGATGGTAATTGCTCAAGATACGGACTATATATTGCTAGACGAACCTTTAAATAACTTGGATATGAAGCACTCTGTCCAAATTATGAAAATCTTGCGAAAGCTTGTGGATGAGCTTGGAAAGACAGTTGTCATAGTGTTGCACGACATTAACTTTGCATCTGTTTATTCAGATCGAATTGTTGCGTTGAAAAATGGCCGGCTTGTAAAAGATGGGCCAACCCATGAAATCATAAATTCTGAATCCCTACGTGAAATTTACGATATGGATATCCCAATCCAAGAACAAAATGGATGCAGGATTTGTGTATACTTCGATTCCCATGCTATATGAGAAAAGCGCAAGCGCCTTGATCATCACCGTACAAACTGGAGGGACTTCGACTGAGATAAAGGAAACTTGAATTGCGTTAGCAATTCTTAGTTGACTTATCGTAGGGAGGAGTCCTGAAGTTTGCTAGGTGATAGGCGCTGGAGCTAGACAAAGATGTACAAAATTATACACTTTCTTTACTTTTAAGAACATTTGGACCTAAAGAAAAACTCTTTAGGTCTTTTTTAAATTTATAATGGAAAATAATATAAAAACAGTATTGACTGAAATAGCTTATCAAGTTATAATGAGAATTGTTATCAGTGATAACGATTATCATTCTTAAAAAGAAATACAAATGCTTAAAGGAGAGAGAGAATTACATGAAAAAATGGAAATTAACTAGTGCACTTTTGGCGATGACCTTGTTGCTTGGTGCTTGTGGTACAGGTCAAGAGCCATCATCAGAAAATGCAAATAATACTGAAGGGCAATCAACAGAGACTAAAGCGGCAGGGGAGCAAAGTGCTAGTTATCCACTTACTGTATCTCCAACAATTGCTTCAACTGATAGCGAAGAAGCGGGTACAGTTAACTTTGAAGATGTAACATTTGAAGCTATGCCGGAAAAGATGGTCGTATTTGATTATGGCTTCTTAGATACGTTGGAAGCACTTGGTGTAGAAGGAGTGGCAGGGGTTGCTAAGGATTCTACTTTACCTGCTCACCTTGAAGAATTCTCAGATGATAAATATGTAAATATTGGTACTTTAAAGGAGCCGTTACTTGAAGATATCGCTGAAATTGGTCCGGATGTAATTTTTATTTCTGGTCGACAAGCTACATATTATGATGAATTAAAAGAAATCGCACCTGTAGTATTCGTTGGTACTTCCCAGGATGACTATTGGAATACATTCTTAGCTTCTGTAGATGTTGCAGCTAAAATGTTCGATAAGGAAAAAGAAGCTGAAGAATATATTGCGAAAATCGATGCAGCTTTAGCAGAAATCAATACTTTAGCAGGCAACTATGAAACAACTTTAGTAACAATGTATAACGAAGGCAAATTGTCTGGTTTTGCAACTAACTCTCGTTTCGGGTATATGTATGAAAAATATGGTTTTAAACCAGTAACAGAGGATATCGAAGCTTCTTCACACGGTTCTAACTTTGGTTTTGAAGCTATATTAGAATTTAATCCACAAGTATTATTCGTAATCGATCGTACAGCTGCAACAGGTGTAGAATCAAATATCAAAGCTGATATGGAAAATGAAATCATTAAGAAAACAGAAGCATTCAAAAACAATAGAATTGTATACTTAGACGGTCCACTATGGTACTTAAGTGGTGGCGGCTTACAATCTGAGTTGGCAAAAATCGAAGAAGTTTTAGCTGAATTAAAATAATAAAATCCATGATGATTACCCCCCACAATATATATAAAAGATCTGACTCGGTCAGATCTTTTTACTTTATTTAGCCAAAAGCATGCTAAATAAAGTTAAGCCTCCGGCGGATGCCTCAGATTTTAAAAGGTGGTTTTTCGAGCTTGCTCGAAAAAATCTGGGCGCAAATACGCCAAGGCGCATTTGATTAATTCTCAATTTTTTTTACGGAAATTTTTTGTCGCCGCATATCATCTGGTATTAGGCGGTGAAGGTGGATAATAAGTAAACCATTTTGATAAATGGCATCTATTTTGTCATCTTTAACGGGATATGGCAATTCGATGCTTCGTTCAAAATGGCCGTTAAATAGCTCATCTTGAACTAAGTTATACCCCTTATATCGTAAATTAATATCTCCTTTTAATTCAAGTGACTGGTAATCAATATATACATCAACGCTATTGATATCATTTAATCCAGGAATGTTTGCCAATACCAATATTTCATTTTCAGTTTTAAATACATTTACAAGGGGGAAGTGATTATAGTGAAGGATGTTTTCAAAACTGCTTAAAAAACCGTCACCTAAAAAAGCATCAATATTTTTATGCCATTCCTGCCAATTTTTAAATGGGTCCATAAGATTTAAGCTCCCTTCCTGCTCTTGCTATTCTATTTTTTATCATATGAAATTCATGAAAATGGGTGAATAACTTTATTCGGTAGCAGTTCCTAATGTCAGATATCTGTGACAAATTGGTACTAATTAACAGGGTCTTTTCGGTTAAAATGAATGATGAGGAGGATTCCTTTTCTTAAATAGTCGAATGTTGTAGAATAGGGAGAATAAACCATTAGGTAAGGTGGAATTTCCAAATGCTACAAAACTCCGTTGTGATGGTTGCTATTATTCTTACCATTAATATCGTCTATGTATCATTTTTTACAATTCGAATGATTTTAACGTTAAAGGGTCAGAGGTACCTTGCAGCTACGATTAGCTCAGTTGAAGTTGTTATTTATGTAGTTGGTTTAGGTCTAGTGCTGGACAATCTGGATCAAATTCAGAATTTGATTGCTTATGCCGTGGGATATGCTTTAGGGGTTTTAGTAGGCATGAAGATCGAAGAAAAATTAGCGCTAGGTTATATTACCGTGAATGTAATTTCCAATGAGTGGGAAAAGCCTTTCACAAAGCTGCTTAGAGAAAAAGGATATGGTGTGACAAGCTGGATGGCTTACGGGATGGAAGGAGACCGGCTTGCCATGCAAATTTTAACACCAAGAAAGTATGAAGAATCCTTATACAAATTAATTAAAGAAATTGATCCAAAAGCATTTATCATTGCCTATGAACCTAAAACAATTTATGGCGGTTTTTGGGTGAAATCAGTTCGAAAAGGGAGATTAGGTCAATGAGCGATAAACCAAAAAAGAAAAGGTTTGAAGTTGAGGATAATGAGAGTATTTCCGATTGTTTAGACAGAATGGATAAAGAGGGCTACCAGCCGGTAAGGCGAATGGAAGAGCCAGTATTTATCGAGGTAAAAGAAGGAAAAACAATCGTTCAAAAGGTCCATAAGCAAAAAATAGTGTTTGAAGGTATATTGAAACAAGAGAAAATAACTGAAGCAAAAACCGAACATTAAAATCTTGATAAAATAATATTGTTCGATATTTGTTGACATTTTTAAGAATTACTTGTTAAAATTAAGAAGGTAAAATGAAAAGCCAACATCGCCTCATATATCATTGGGAATAAGGCCCGAAAGTTTCTACCCGATTACCGTAAATGATCGGACTATGAGGAAGGTATATTTCATCAGTGACACGGCCCTTGCATAAGGAATGGCTATTTCTCTTTATTTCTTTATGTAATCATGTCCAGGTGTGGATTCCTTTCTCATTCATGAAAGTATCTGCCCTGGACTTTATTTATTTTTGCTGAGCAAAATAAAGCCTCCGGCGGATGCCTCGGATTTTCAAATGAAGTTTATCGAACAAGTTCGATAAAATCCGGGCGCAAATACGCCAAGGCGTATTTGATTAATTTAGTTAATAGGTAGGAGGATTTTTTCCATGGAGCAACCTTTAGTTGGGGTTATTATGGGTAGTACATCTGATTGGCCTACAATGGAACATGCATGTGCTATTTTAGATGAATGTCAAATTCCTTATGAGAAAAAAGTAGTTTCTGCCCATCGGACACCGGATTTAATGTTTGAATATGCGGAAACAGCAAAAGGTAGAGGAATTAAAGTTATCATCGCTGGTGCCGGCGGTGCGGCACATTTACCGGGTATGGTTGCGGCAAAAACAACATTACCTGTTATTGGTGTTCCGGTCCAATCAAAGTCGTTGAATGGACTTGATTCATTGCTATCGATTGTACAAATGCCAGGAGGCGTACCGGTGGCAACAGTTGCAATCGGAAAAGCCGGTGCAATGAATGCTGGCTTATTAGCGGCTCAAATCTTAGGGACACAATTTCCTGAAATTGATGAACGCTTAGTAAACAGACGCATTGCAACACGAAATGCTGTATTAGAAAGTAGTGATCAACTTGGCTAAAAGAATAGTACCTGGACAAACGATCGGAATTATTGGTGGCGGGCAATTGGGCCGAATGATGGCGATCGCCGCAAAGGAAATGGGCTATCGGGTGGCAGTTATGGAACCAACAAAGGATTCCCCGTGTGCGCAAGTATCCGATATCGAAATTGTTGCGCCATATGATGATCTGGATGCAGCTAAGAAATTAGCCGAGGTCAGTGATGTGATTACATATGAATTTGAGAATGTAGATCACATTGTCTTAGAGTGGCTTGAAGAAAATGCTTATTTGCCACAAGGCAGTGAGCTAATTAAAATTACACAAGATCGTGCCAATGAAAAGAAGGCAATCGCTCGAAGCGGAGCTGAGGTTGCCCCTTATTTTCTTGTTAATAATATAGAAGAGTTACAGGTAGGAATTGAAAAGCTAGGAATGCCAGCTGTGTTAAAGACATGCAGAGGCGGCTATGACGGAAAAGGTCAAGTTGTTATAAAAGAAACAAGCAATATAAGTGAAGCTGAAAAACTTCTTTCACACGGTCAATGCGTGTTGGAAATGTGGCTTTCTTTTGAAAAGGAAATTTCAGTAATCGTCACAAGAAGCGTATCAGGTGAAGTTAGTACTTTTTCGGTAGCTGAAAACATTCATGTTGAAAATATTCTTTCCCAGTCGATTGTTCCCGCAAGAATAGATGCACATATCGCCCAAAAAGCGACTGAAAAAGCTATTAATCTTGCAAAATCAATTAATATGATCGGTACTTTAGCGGTGGAAATGTTTTTAACAACAGATGGTGAAATTTTTATTAATGAATTAGCACCAAGACCTCATAACTCTGGACATTATACACTTAATGCTTGTGAGACATCGCAATTTGAGCAGCATATACGTGCAGTTTGTGATTGGCCGTTAGGGAAACCTGATTTATTAAAGCCCGTTGTGATGGCTAATATATTAGGTGAACACGTCCAGCCTGTTCTTGAGCAAATTGATCAATTTTCAGATTGCAAGCTTCATTTATATGGAAAAGCGGAAGCAAAAGAAAAACGAAAAATGGGTCATCTCAATATTCTTGCAAATACTATTGAAGAAGCTTTAGATAAATATGAAGCCTTAAATATATGGAATAACTAGACATCGAATGACTTGGAGGAATTAATTAATGATCGAGCGCTATACCCGCCCTGAGATGGGAGCAATTTGGACCGAGGAAAATAAGTTTAAAGCATGGCTAGAGGTTGAAATTTTAGCTTGTGAGGCTTGGGCTGAGCTTGGTGAAATACCGAAAGAAGATGTAAAAAAACTACGTGAAAATGCTTCTTTCAATATTGATCGGATTAATGAAATCGAACTGGAAACAAGACATGATGTTGTTGCATTTACACGTGCCGTTTCTGAAACTCTTGGTGAAGAAAGAAAATGGGTTCACTACGGATTAACATCAACTGACGTAGTTGATACAGCACTATCTTATTTAGTAAAACAAGCTAATGACATTCTCCAAAAAGATATTGAGAGCTTTATTGAGATATTAAAAGAAAAAGCAATTGAACATAAGAAAACAGTCATGATGGGCCGTACGCATGGTGTTCATGCTGAGCCAACTACTTTCGGTTTGAAGCTTGCTCTTTGGTATGAAGAAATGAAACGCAACTTAGAGCGTTTTAAAAACGCAGCAGATGGCATTCGAGTTGGTAAGCTCTCAGGAGCTGTTGGGACTTACGCCAACATCGATCCATTCGTTGAACAATATGTATGTGAAAACTTAGGCTTAAAAGCTTCTCCTATTTCAACCCAAACATTGCAACGTGACCGTCATGCGGACTATATGTCAACACTGGCATTGATTGCAACATCTATAGAAAAATTTGGTGTTGAAATTCGTGGATTACAAAAGAGTGAAACAAGGGAGGTTGAAGAGTTTTTTGCAAAAGGTCAAAAAGGTTCTTCAGCTATGCCGCATAAACGTAATCCAATCGGTTCAGAAAATATGGCAGGACTCGCTCGTCTGATTCGTGGATATATGATGACAGCTTACGAAAACGTACCATTATGGCATGAGCGAGATATTTCTCATTCATCAGCAGAACGTGTGATTTTACCGGATGCAACTATTGCATTGAACTATATGTTAAATCGTTTCGCTAATATCGTGAAAAACTTAACGGTATTTCCTGAGAATATGAAACGCAATATGGAAAGAACATTTGGTTTAATCTATTCTCAACGTGTATTATTAGCACTTATCGATAAAGGAATGTCAAGAGAAGAAGCCTATGATACTGTGCAGCCAAAAGCAATGGAGGCATGGGAAACACAAGTTCAATTCAGAACTTTAGTTGAAGCTGAAGAGAAAATCACAAGCAAGCTAAGCCCTGCTGAAATTGAGGATTGCTTTGATTATAACTATCATCTCAAGCATGTTGATATGATTTTTGAACGATTAGGGCTATAAGAAAAGCGGAAGTGCCCGTTCAGCGCACGACAGGACTGGAGCTCATCGACTGAGATAAAGGATATCCTGCGAATTGCGAAGCGATTCGATGTTGACTTATCGTAGGGAGGTGAGCTTGCCCGTCTCGTTGCTGGGCGCGGTAGCTAGACAATTAATAAAGAGAATTTTCGCATATTTCCGAATACGGGGGAATCTTTAATGGAAAAAGGGCAGTTGTTATACGAAGGCAAAGCAAAAAGAATTTACGCCACAGAGGAAGCGAATATTGTTTGGGTTGAGTACAAGGATGACGCGACTGCTTTTAATGGTGAGAAAAAGGCGCAAATCAGCGGAAAAGGCCGTTTGAATAATCAAATTACTACATTGCTTTTTGAAAAATTAGTGCAGGCAGGTATTGAAAATCACTTTGTTAAAAAGCTTTCTGAAACTGAGCAGCTTGTAAAAAAAGTGAAAATCATTCCGCTTGAAGTGGTAGTTCGCAACATTGTAGCGGGAAGCCTTTCAAAAAGATTAGGAAAAGAAGAAGGCACGGACTTAAAAACTCCAATCGTTGAATTCTACTATAAAAATGACGAATTAGGCGACCCGATCGTTAATAACGATCATATTCAAGTTCTTGAAATTGCAACCGAAGCAGAACTGCAAAAAATCAAACAAATAGCCCTTAAAGTAAATGAAATTTTGGCTCCATATTTTGCTGAAAGAAATGTAAGATTAGTAGATTTCAAGCTTGAATTCGGTGTAACAAGAGAAGGTGAGTTGATTTTAGCTGATGAAATTTCACCTGACACATGCCGTCTTTGGGATAAAGAAACAAATCAAAAGCTTGATAAAGATATTTTCCGCCGTGATTTAGGAAACTTAACAGATGCATATGAAGAAATTTTAAAACGTTTAGGAGGCGCAAACTAATGTTCAAAGTAAAGGTATATGTAACATTAAAAGAAAGTGTTTTAGATCCGCAAGGTGCAGCAGTAAAAAATTCACTACACAGCATGTCTTACAAAGATGTAACCGACGTTCGTATCGGTAAATATTTAGAACTGACACTTGATCAAAATACAGCCGATGTAGAACAAACAGTAAAAGATATGTGTGACCGTCTTTTAGCAAATCCAGTCATTGAAGATTATCGTTATGAAATCGAGGAGGTCGTCGCTCAGTGAGATTCGCAGTGATCGTTTTTCCAGGGTCCAATTGTGATGTCGATATGTATCATGCCATTAAAGATGAATTAGGGGAAGAAGTAGAATACGTTTGGCATACAGAAGCAGATTTGAGCAGATTTGATGCGATTCTACTGCCAGGTCGATTCTCTTATGGAGACTATCTACGTTGTGGAGCCATCGCTCGTTTCTCAAACATTATGGAAGCTGTTATACAGGCAGCTGGTGAAGGAAAGCCGGTCTTGGGAGTATGTAATGGCTTCCAAGTATTACTGGAATCTGGACTTCTTCCAGGTGCGATGAAGCGCAACAATAATTTGAAATTTATGTGTCGTCCAGTAGATCTTGAAGTTGTTAACAATAGCACCATGTTTACAAGCGGTTATGAACAGTCAGAAATTATCTCAGTTCCAATCGCTCATGGTGAAGGAAACTATGAATGTGATGATGAGACTTTAAAAGAACTAGAAGAAAACAACCGAATTGTCTTCCGTTACCATGGCACGAATCCGAACGGTTCTAAAGCTGACATTGCCGGAATTATCAATGAAAAAGGAAACGTATTAGGCATGATGCCTCATCCAGAACGTGCTGTTGATGAATTATTAGGCAGTGCAGACGGACTTAAACTATTTAAATCAATCTTGAAAAAATGGAGGGAAGCACATGTCGTTACTTCTTGAACCAACAGCAGCGCAAATTAAAGAAGAAGCTATCTATCGCGAAATGGGATTGAGTGATGAAGAATTTGTATTGGTTGAAAAAATTCTTGGACGCCTTCCTAATTATACAGAACTAGGTTTATTTTCTGTAATGTGGTCAGAGCATTGCAGTTACAAAAACTCAAAGCCGGTCTTAAGAAAGTTCCCAACAAAAGGTGAACGTGTATTACAAGGACCTGGAGAAGGTGCCGGTATTGTTGATATTGGTGACCAACAAGCTGTCGTTTTTAAAATAGAAAGTCATAACCATCCATCAGCGATTGAACCGTATCAAGGGGCAGCAACTGGTGTTGGCGGAATTATCCGCGACGTCTTTTCAATGGGCGCGCGTCCCATTGCCATCTTAGATTCACTTCGTTTTGGAGAGCTCACAACACCGCGCATGAAATATCTTTTTGAAGAAATTGTTCATGGGATTGCGGGATACGGAAATTGTATCGGAATTCCAACTGTCGGTGGAGAGATTCAATTCGATCCATCTTATGAAGGAAACCCACTCGTAAACGCGATGTGCGTAGGATTAATTAATCATGAAGATATTAAAAAAGGCCAGGCAAAAGGTGTTGGTAATACCGTTATTTATGTAGGGGCATCAACAGGCCGTGACGGTATTCACGGAGCAACATTTGCCTCAGAGGAATTAAGCGAGGCATCTGAAGCAAAACGTCCAGCTGTTCAAGTAGGCGACCCATTTATGGAGAAACTACTTCTTGAAGCATGCTTAGAAATTATTAAATCTGACGCTCTAGTTGGTATTCAAGATATGGGTGCTGCTGGCTTAACATCGTCATCTAGTGAGATGGCAAGTAAAGCTGGCTCCGGTATTGAAATGAATTTAGATCTAGTGCCGCAGCGGGAAACAGGCATGACTGCTTATGAAATGATGCTTTCTGAATCACAAGAACGTATGCTTTTAGTCGTTCAAAAAGGCCGTGAACAAGAGATTATTGATATTTGCCATAAATATGGTCTTGAAGCAACAGCGATTGGAAAAGTAACTGATGATAAAAAACTTCGCTTATACCATAAAGGTGAAGTAGTCGCAGACGTTCCGGTAGATGCACTTGCTGAGGATGCGCCAGTTTATCATAAGCCATCTAAAGAACCGGCATATTATGGTGAATTCCAAAGCATGTCTCCTTACGTTCCAACAGTAACAGATTATAAAGAAACGCTTGTACAGTTATTAAGTCAGCCTACAATTGCAAGCAAGGAATATGTATATGATCAATATGATTATATGGTTCGTACAAATACAGTAGTTGCACCGGGCTCTGATGCAGCTGTACTAAGAATTCGCGGTACAAGAAAAGCATTAGCAATGACAACGGATTGTAACTCACGCTACTTGTACCTTGACCCGGAAGTAGGAGGAAAAATTGCCGTCAGTGAAGCAGCACGTAATATTGTGTGCTCCGGTGGTGAGCCACTCGCGATTACGGACTGCTTAAACTTTGGAAATCCGGAAAAGCCTGAAATCTTCTGGCAGCTTGAAAAGGCAACCGATGGAATGAGTGCAGCATGTGAGGCATTAAATGCACCGGTTATCGGAGGTAACGTTTCACTTTACAATGAAACAAATGGGGAAGCAATTTACCCGACACCTGTAGTAGGTATGGTTGGTTTAATTGAAGATCTTGAACATATTACAACTCAAAGCTTCAAACAAGCTGGAGATCAAATTTATGTAATTGGTGAAGCTAAGCCAGAATTCTGCGGCAGTGAATTACAAAAGATGCTTGAAGGAAAAATCTACGGAAAAGCACCAGAACTCGATCTTGAAGTGGAAGTCGGACGCCAACAACAATTATTATCTGCCATTAAATCAGGACTTGTTCAATCAGCACATGATATTGCAGAAGGCGGATTAGCTGTTGCGATAGCTGAATGTTTAATGAATGATGACAAATTAGGTGCCGATGTCCAAATCAAAGGCGATGCAGTAACAGCATTATTCAGTGAAACACAATCACGATTTATCGTGACAGTTAAAAAGGAAAACAAAGAGCAATTTGAAGCGATTGTTAAAGATGCTAGTTTAATAGGTGAAGTTACACAAACGGGTATGTTAACATTCGTTGACGAAAAAGAAGTAGAGTTGATATCTGCTAATACGGAACAGCTTAAGGACGCTTGGAAAGGAGCTATACCATGCTTGCTGAAATCAAAGGCTTAAATGAGGAATGTGGAGTATTTGGAGTATGGGGACACCCTGACGCCGCACAATTAGCCTATTACGGCCTTCACAGTCTTCAACACCGTGGCCAAGAAGGTTCAGGAATTGTTGTGACAGATGGGGAAACTTTAAAAATATCCAAAGGTTTAGGCTTGGTTACAGAAGTATTTGGTATGGATGAGCTT